>CAYHPT010000043.1:0-7410 GCA_964358435.1 uncultured bacterium
CCGGTCCACGGTGATCACGTCGCCGCGGAAGCTCAAGCGCGCTTCGGCCTCTTCGATGGAGTGGTCACCGAGGCGGCCCCCGCTGAGGCGAGCCTCCAGCGTCGCCGCCGGCCGGTTGAGCGTCCCCTGCACGGTCACCGCGCCGTCGAGGCGCCCGTCCAGCGCGAACGGCGCGCGGAGGCGGCCCAGCGCGAGCAGCGTGGCCAGGCTGCCGCTGGCGACATCGCCGCGCAGGTTGAAGTTGAAGCTGAGGGGATTCAAGCCCAGCGATCCGCGTACGGTGTAGGTGCCCGCACCCTGGGAGAGGGTGACGGGCTCCAGGATCAGCCGCCCGTCCTCCCAGCGGACGACCCCATCGGCGTGGTCGAAGGCCTGACCGTTGAGTACAAGATCGCGCGAGGAGAACGCCGCGGCCACCGTCGGATCGGCGGTCGTGCCGCCGATCCGTCCATCCAGATCCACACGCCCCGCCGCCTGCACGACCTCGGCGGGCAGCACCGTGACGTGCCGCAGGTCGAAGCCGCGGGCGGCAAAGGTAAGGCGCAGCGCTCCCCCGCGGTCCATGCTCCCCCGCGCCGCGAGCACGGAGTCCCGCACGCGGGCGCGGGCGCCTTCCAGGGTCAGCGCCCCGTTATGCCAGCGGAACGTCGCGGCGGCTTCGTCCACCCGCTGCCCTTCCACCGCGCCGTCGGCCAGCGTGATCCGTCCCGCGACCGCCGGCCGGGCGGTCGTCCCACCGACAGCCAGGCGCCCGGAGACCCGGCCGGAGAGGCGCAGCGGGATCGCGGCGGAGCGGGCCAGGCTGGCGGCGGGGATGTCGCGCGCCTCCACCGTGAGGGCCAGCGATGCAGGGTGCGTCCAGCGCACCGTGCCGGAGACGAGGTACGTGCCCTGCCCCGCCCGCAGCAGCACGCCGGGGGTGGCGAGGGACTGCCGCGACAGCCGCAGCGGTCCCTCCGCGCTGTCGAACTCCAGCGACTCCAGACGCCCCGGCCCGGAGGCGATGGTGCCGTCGAAGACCGGCTGCGCCAGCGTGCCGCTGATCCGTCCCTCGGCGTCGAGGGTCCCCCGCACGCGCGGCGTCAGCCCGACCTCCCGCGCTACCGCGCGCAGATCCAGCGCGCTGCCCGCGGCATCGACGTCCAGCAGTCCGCGGCGGGAAACCGTGCCCGAGGCGTGCACGGTCGTCGCCTGCCGGCCGGCGACGAGATAGGGGAACGCGATCTCCCCATTCTCATACCATCCGCCGGCGCGCAAGTGATCCACCTGAAAAATCCCGGCGCGCCCCGCGCCCATCGCGGCCGTGATCTCCGCGATCAGCACCTCCGCCGTACGGCCGAGCGCGACGCTCCCGCTGAGCCGGCCGCGCACCGGCAGCGGCAGCCCGCCCCGGCGCAGCATCTCCGGCAGGACGTTCTCCCCTTCCGCCGCCAGGAGGATGTCGCCGCGCCCCAGGGTTAGCCGAAGATCGCCGCGCATGCGGGCGCCTTCCGCCGCCGCCGTGAAGTTGTCGAACACCAGCAGGTCACCCACAAGGGTCAACCCCGATGACTCGACGTTGAGCGGCTGCTGGTTGATCACGCCGCGGGCGTGGGAGATGGTCCCGTCCACCGCCAGCGCGGACCAGGGACCGGTGACACGGATGTCCGCGCCCGTCGTCCCCGCCAGCCGGATCCCGGATCCGGGGAAGAGCAGGCGCTGCACCGTCGCCAGATCCATCTGCGGCGAGGTCACCGCCAGGTCCAGCCGGCGGCCGAACTGCAGCGTCATCTCCCCGCGCACGCGCAGGGGTGACCCATCGACGCTCAGGCGCAGGTCGTCGGTCTGCAGACGCAGGTTGTCCACCCGGAGCAGCCCCCGCACGTCCCGCAGGCGGGCCTGCTGCGGCAGCAGTGTCGCCGCGCCGCCGGCCAGCCGCACCGTACCCTGGAAGTCCAGCGCCCGGTGGGCGCCCCAGGGGCCGTTCAGCAGGTGCACGTCCGCGTCCGCGGTTCCATCTTCGAAGACCAGCCCCTCTGTGCGCACCAGGTACGGCCCCCACTGCTGCAGCGGCGCGCCCGCCGCGGTCAGGTCGATGTCGAGCGTTACCCGGTCCAGGAGGTACTTCCCCCGGACGGTGATCGGCGTGCGCCGGTCGCCGTACACGCTGACCAGGTCGAAGGCCAGCCGCACCGCGGGAGGCCGGCGGAGGTCCGCGCGTCCGTTCACCTCGATCAAGCGGGCGCGGAAGGGATGGGGCGGCCCGGAGAAATCGGCGACAGTCACGCGCCCGTCCCGCAGCGTCACCACCGGCGTGAACGCGGCGGGGGCGGCGGACGGCTCGCCCGGCCGCGCCAAGAGATCGAACACGTTCCAGTGTCCGGCGGGCGAGATCTCCAGGCTGATCTCCGGACGGACCAGTGTGATCTCGGCGATGCTGCGCAGCGCGCCGCGCCGCCGCAGCAGGTCGCCCAGCAGGGCGACGGGGCGGAAGCGGAGGGCGATCTGATCGACGCTGATGATCGTCCCTTCGGCCAGCCGCGCCCCGCGGGCGACGGCCACACCCTCCAGGACAAGGCCCTGCAGCGGATCCCCGCGTAGGGCGGCGATGCGCACCTGGCGGTGGAACTGCCGTCCCGCGGCGGCCTCCGCCGCCCGGCGGACGCGCTCCTGCAGGCGGCCCGAGGCCACATAGAGGTAGGCCGCGCCCGCGATCAGGAAGAGGACGGCAGTCAGGATGAGCAGTCGGCGGCGCATGCGTCAGAGACCCTTATAGAATGTATGCCCTGCTCTCAGGGAAACGGCCGCGCGCCGACAAAGGTTTCTCCTTTGCGTGCAGACAAAGGATTCTCCTTCGGCGCGAAGACAACGGGACGGGGAAGACCGCCCCCGTCCCTATTGTCCACTGTTCGTGCTGCCGCGTGCTCTCTGTGAGCCGCGCGCTCACCGCACCAGAATCGGGATGCGGAACTCCCCCTGAATCACCCAGTCCGTCTGAATGAGGCGGCCGGCGAAGACGTCGAACTTTGTGAACTCGGCTCCACTGGCGGGCAGCCCGAACGGCACCAGCTGGATGAGCATCTGATCGTTGGTGCCCAGGTTCTCAAAGATTTCCACCGCCTCCTCCAGGTCGTCGCCGGGGAAGGGCGGCTGCTCGGTGAGCAGGTCGCGCACGATGACGTCCTCGGCGCGCGCGCCGGTGAGGTCGATGCCCGCCGAGCCCACGATGAGGATGGCCGGGCCGCGCGGATAGTTGCGCGGCACGGGGATCTCGATCACCCGCGAGACCAGCAGGTCCTGCTGGTAGGGGCGGAGAGTGATCCGCACGCGGACGAATCCGCCGGGGTCGACCTCCCGCGTCTCCGCTACGACGGTGTGGATCTCCGCGGTCTCCCGCTTCCGGCTGATGGACATGTCCACCTTCAGGTCGAAGGGATCGATCTCCGCGAAGGGGTTGAAGAAGAGGAACTGGATCGCCGTGGAGATGTCCAGGACGGAGGCCAGCGCCACATCCTGCTGGCTGTAGAAGATGTTCTCCCGGGAGATGGTGGCGGACAGGCCCGCCGCGCGCAGCGTCATCTTCACGCGGGCCGTCCCCTCCCCCTGGATCTGGTCCCGGCCGCGCTCCGCGGCGATGAGGGCCACCAGCGGGGCGAAGACGCGCACCAGGTCGGCGCGCCGCACTACCTGGGCCGAGCGGCTGACCACCTTCCCGCTGTCGGTATCGGTGACCGAGACGCGTACGGTGAACATGCGGGGCATCTTCCCCACCAGCCCGCGGATGCCCGGCCCGCGGTCCTCATCGATCTGCCCGGTCAATTGCCCCAGGTTGCCTTCCAGGAACGGCCGCTCCAGGGTTTGCACCACGGTGACGATCTGGGCGCTGGTCAGGGCATAGGAGACCGAGCCCAGGTTGTCCCAGGGGTGGCCGCAGATGAGCAGCTTGTTCCCCACGCGCAGCGTCACGGTGCAGATGCCGCCGTACTCGATGTCCCCCATGACCTGCAGGACGCCCGCGGGAGATCCACCGCGCATCTGTCCCGCCGGGGCCGCGCCCTGCGCGCCGCCGTACTGCAGCAGCGGGCGCTGCGCCAGCCGCCGCCCCATCACTTTCTGCAACAGCGCGAAGGCCCGCGGGGTCAGCCCGCCGGCCAGGGTGACGGTCTGCGTCGGGACGAAGGCCAGCGTGCCGGGCTGCGCCGCGAGCCGCCGGGCCTCCGCTGCCGAACGGGCGACCAGCACCTGGCGCACCGGCTTGCCGTCGATGACCAGTGGTGCCGTCGGGTAGAAAGCCGTCGGCCAGGGGGCCGCCGCGCCCTGCGGCTGCTCCAGCAGCGGCAGCATGTACTAGATGGGCGTGCCCAGCCCCAGGTCCTTCCGCGTCTGGAAGAGGTAGCTGGCGCTGTGCGCGCCCACCAGCTTGCCGTTGATGTACAGCGGGCTGCCGCTCATCCCGGCGGCGGTCCCGCCTGTCTGCTCCATCAGCGGCCCGAAGGTGCGGTAGAGCATCAGGTGCTTGACCGGGATCACGCCGCCGCCGCCCGCCAGCAGGGCGACGACCTCGAAGTTGAACTCCGCAATGGCCGGGCTCTTGACCGTCGTGCGGCCGACGCCACGCATCCCCGGTTTGATCTCCGCCACCTTCATCGTCGGCGGCACGCCCTCCTGGGCGCTGCCGACGACCTGCTGCGGCAGGATCACCGCCAGGGCCAACCCCACCACCACCAACCCTCGCCACACGCGTGCCACGCCGATCGCTCCTCTCTCGGTGCCCACACTCCCAAACGACGGGATTGGGAAAAGACATTCGGGGGGAGGCGGCCTCCCCCCTACGCCGCGGGGAATCCTCTTTGGGATGTCACGAAATTGTTACCTCTAAGGGGGGGCGCGACGTTACCGGGGTAGGAGGCGCGCGACGACCGCGCCCTTTTCGCGGATCACCTGGCCGGGGCGCACCAGGACTTCCACGACGGTGCCGTCCGTGGGCGCGCGCGCGGCCACGGCGCGGCCGAGCAGCGTGCGCACGTAGACCAGCGGGTCGCCGTCCCGCACGACCTGGCCGGGGCGGACCAGGCCCTCTTCCATCACCTCGCCCGTGAGCGTCGCGCGCACCTCCAGCAGACGCGGCGCGGCCGCGGTCGCCGCAGCCAGGACGGCGAGCAGCAGAACGGCAAGGACGAGCCGGTCCTTCATCGGATCTCCACCTTCATTATGCCCCGCCTGGGGCGGCGCCAGCATCCCCGACCCTGCCGGGCGTCTAACTGAACTCCTCCGGCGGGTCGGCCCGCCGCCCAAAGTAGTAACGCAGCGCCTCCACGATTCGTTCGGCCGCATGACCGTCGCCGTAGGGGTTGCGGATGCGCGCCATGGCCTCGTACGCGGCCGGATCGGACAGCAGGCGCCCGGCTTCGGCGACGATGCGCTCGCGGTCGGTCCCCACCAAACGGGCCGTCCCCGCCTCGATCCCCTCCGGCCGCTCCGTCACCCGGCGCAGCACCAGGACCGGCTTGCCCAGCGCCGGGGCTTCCTCTTGAATGCCGCCGGAATCGGTGAGGATGAGGTAGGCCCGGCGCATCAGGTGCACCCACGGCGCGTAATCCGGCGGTTCGATCAAATGGGCCCGCGGGTGACCGCGCAGGACCTCGTGCACGACGCGGCGCACCGCCGGGTTGGGGTGCACGGAGAAGACGAGCTCGACGTCGGGGAAACGATCGAGCAGGTCGAGCAGGGCCAGGGAGATCTGCCGCAGCGGCTCGCCCCAGTTCTCCCGCCGGTGCGTGGTCACCAGCAGGAGGCGGCGCCCGTCCAGCGGCGGGCTCTCCGGCGGCAGCGCGGCGGGGGCCCGCTCCACAATCGCCTGCAGCGCGTCGATCACGGTGTTGCCGGTGACGACGACGCGCTCCGCGGCCACGCCCTCCCGCAGCAGGTTGCGGCGCGCCTGGGCGGTGGGCGCGAAGTGCAGGTCCGCCAGCACCGAGGTCATCCGCCGGTTCATCTCCTCGGGGAACGGCTGGTACTTGTCGTCGGTGCGCAGCCCCGCCTCGACGTGGCCGATGGGGATGTGGTGGTAGTAGGCGGCCAGCGCGCTGACGAAGCAGGTGTGCGCGTCCCCCTGCACCAGGACTATCGCCGGCTTCAGTTCGTCCAGCACCTGCCACAGCCCGCGCAGCGCCCGGGTGACGATGTCGGTGAGGCTCTGCTCGGGCAGCATGATGTCCAGATCGCGGTCGGGCGTGATGCGGAAGGCGGAGAGCACCTGGTCGAGCATCTCGCGGTGCTGCGCGGTGACGACGACGAGCGGCTGGAAGTCGCGGCTGGCGCGCAGCGCCGCCACCACCGGCGCCATCTTCACGGCTTCCGGGCGCGTGCCAAAGATGGTGCCGACGGAAAGGCGATCAGGCATGCGGCGCTACGCCGGGCGGCCGGTTGTCGTCTCGGTGTCGTGCACCACAGCCGCTTTCCGGTCGAGCAGCCCCATGCGGCGGGCGCCGATGTAGAGCGCGGCGGCGATCACCGCCAGGGTGATCACCGAAGCCGTGCGGTTGACGCCGGCCACGGCCAGCGCGCCCACGCCGAAGAAGGCGCTCACGAGATAGAGGATAAGAACGGTCTGGCGCTGGCTCAAGCCCCGGTCGAGCAGGCGATGGTGCAGGTGTCCGCGGTCGGGCAGGTAGATGGGCTGCCGGCTGCGGAAGCGGCGGACGATGGCAAAGGCGGTGTCCACGATGGGCACCGCCAGGGCCAGGAGGGGCACGATCAGAGAGAGCGCGGTGTAGGACTTGTAGAGGCCCATCACCGACATGCCCCCCAGCACGTAGCCCACGAACATCGAGCCGGAATCCCCCATGATGATCCGCGCCGGGTTGAAGTTGTGCCGCAGAAAACCGAGCATACTCCCGATCAGACAGGCGGCCAGCAGCACGGACACCTCGTCGCCCTTCACCAGCGCGGTGAGGAGAAGGGTCGTGCTGGCGATCGCCGCGATGCCGGAGGCGAGTCCGTCCACGCCGTCGATGAAGTTCATGGCGTTCACCACCCCGACGACCCAGAGGATGGTAAAGAGCGGGCCCAGCGGCCCCAGAGCCACTACCTGGCCGGTCAGCGGGTGGGTCATGAACTGTGTAGTCAGTCCGAACGGGATCAGGATCGCCGCGCCCGCGACCTGCAGGACGAGCTTCAGGGCGGGATTCATCCCCCGGGCGTCATCCCAAATGCCCACCAGGAAGAGGAAGGTCGAGCCCAGCAGGATTCCCAGGACGGCCTGGTCGGTGCGCGGGGACAGCGGGATGCGGATTGTGAGCGCATCCCCCCGAAGTGCCAGGACAATGTCCCGCGTGATCACCATCGCCACCAGCAACGCGGCAAGGAAGCCGACGCAGATGGCGATGCCGCCCAGGCGCGGCATCGGGCGGACGTTGATCCGCCGGCCGC
>CAYHPT010000044.1:0-7400 GCA_964358435.1 uncultured bacterium
GATCCGCGCCTCCGGGACGCGGTGATCCTCGCTCTCTTCGGCAGCCCGGATCCGCGGCAGATCGACGGCCTCGGTGGTGCCGACATCCTCACCAGTAAGGTGGCCATCATCGGTCCACCGAGCCGCCCGGACGCGGATGTGGACTACACCTTCGGTCAGGTGAGCATCCGTGAGCCGGTGGTGGATTACGACATCAACTGCGGAAACATCTCCGCCGCCGTGGGGGTGTACGCGATTGAGGAGGGATATGTGCGCGCCAGCGAGCCCGTGACCGCGGTGCGCGTGCACAACACCAATACCGCCAAGATCTTCGTGGCCTCTGTGCCCGTGCGCGATGGTGCGCCCGCCGTAGAAGGAGCCGGCACGGTGGAAGGCGTGCCGGGGACGGGTGCGGAGATCGTCCTCGATTTCACCGGCACGGTGGGAGCGGCCACCGGGAGTCTGCTGCCGACGGGCCGACCGCGCGATCGTCTGGAGATCCCTGCGCTGGGCCGACCGGTCGAGGCGACGATTCTCGACGTGGCCAACCTGTGCGTGTTCGTGGCGGCCTCAGACGTCGGCATGGATGGGACCGAGGGTCCAGCCGAGTTCACGCCGGCGCATCTGGAAGCCCTGACCACCGTCAAGGCGGCGGCCGCCCGGCTGCTGGGCCTCCCGGAGGACGGCCTCGTGCCGCTGCCGGTGGCGGTCGCCCCACCCGCGGCATTCCGGACTCTCAGCGGGCGCACCATCGAAGCGGGGGTCGTCCATCTGCTGGGTCGCATGGCCGGGGGGCGCCCGCCGATGCTGCACAAGGCCTTCCCCGGGACGGGCGCCGCCTGTACGGCGGTCGCAGTGCGCATCCCCGGGACCATCCCGGCGGCGGTGACGCGCGCCGTGCCGGATGGTGCCCCCATCGTCATCGGCCATCCCAGTGGTCTGATGCGGACCCGCGCCCGCGTGCGCGGCGGGCCGCCGTGGGTGGTGGAACAAGCCGCATACTCGCGGACGGCGCGCCGTCTCATGGAAGGGTACGCCTTCATCCGAACCGCGGTCGTGTCCCCCACCAGAGAGGCCGCGGGATCCGCGGCACAGCGGTAGCGCCTCTGGCCGGGCGGCCCCGCGTCTCCGGCGACCACGCCAAACGCCGGAGGAGAATCGGGTCAGCGCCCGAAGGGAGTCTACAACTCTACCCGGGGAAAGCAGGCGCGAGGAGGGTCCCGCGATGATCTGGAACCCGCAGATGGAAACCGTGCCACGGGCCGACCTGGAAGCCCTGCAGCTGCAGCGGCTTCAGGACGTGGTCCGGCGCGTCTACGAACGGGTCCCCTTTTACCGCGACAAGTTCGAGGAGGCCGGTGCCCATCCCGATCACCTCCGCCGACTGCCCGACATCCGGCGCCTCCCCTTCACGCGGAAGAGCGACTTCCGCGACACCTATCCCTTCGGCCTGTTCGCCGTGTCCCTTGATCAGGTGGTCCGCGTCCACGCCTCCTCCGGCACCACCGGCAAGCCCATCGTCGTGGGATACACGGGCAACGACCTGCGTGTGTGGGCTGAGGTGTGCGCCCGCTGCCTGGCCGCCAGCGGTGCCCAGCCCGGCGACATCTTCCAGAACGCGTACGGCTACGGGTTGTTCACGGGCGGGCTGGGCATGCATTACGGTGCCGAACTGATGGGTCTGCTGGTCGTGCCCGTCTCCGGCGGCAACACCGAACGGCAGATCATGCTGCTGCGGGACTTCGGGGCCAAAGTGATCGCCTGCACGCCGTCCTACGCCCTCACCTTGGCGGAAGCGCTGGCAGCCCAGGGCATTCGGCCCGGCGCCCTCCGACTGCGCTACGGCGTCCTGGGCGCGGAGCCGTGGACGGAGGCGATGCGCGACGAGATTGAGGAAAAGCTCGGCATCCAGGCCCTGAATATCTATGGATTGACCGAGGTCATCGGCCCCGGGGTGAGCAACGAGTGCCTGGAGGAGCAGAACGGGGCCCACGTCTTCGAAGATCATTTTCTCGTGGAGGTAATCGATCCCCACACCGGTGAGTCCCTCCCTCCGGGCGAGACCGGGGAGCTTGTCTTCACGACCCTGACCAGAGAGGCGCTCCCTGTGATTCGCTATCGCACGGGCGATATCGCGTCGCTCAAGCCCGCGCCCTGTCGCTGCGGGCGGACTTTCGTCCGCATGTCCCGCGTGGTCGGCCGGACCGACGACATGCTGATCATTCGCGGCATCAACGTCTTTCCGTCCCAGGTCGAGTCCGCTCTCGTCGGCCTGCGCGAGCTCTCGCCCCACTACCAGCTCATCGTCACCCGCGACCGGACCCTCGATGAGCTGGAAGTGAAAGTGGAGAGCAGCGAGGGGTTCGCCAAACAACTCGGCGGCTCGTTCACCGGGGAGGAGTCGGAGGTCCAGGAACTCGCGATGCGCTGCCAGCGGAAGCTGCTGGGTGTGCTGGGGATCAACGCCAAGCTGACCGTGGTGCCCCCGGGCGCCGTGCCGCGCAGCGAAGGTGGGAAGCTGCGCCGGGTCGTGGACAAGCGCAGTGTTTTCGCCTAGCGGTCGCCGCACGGGGAGGGGCGATGCGAGAAGGACTGTTGCCGGGCGCCCAGGCGCAGGTGACGATCGTGGTCACGCCGGAGATGGTGGCGGAGTTCGAGGAACTGGGAGTGGTGCACCCCGTCTACTCCACGTGGTCGATGGTGCGGCACATGGAGCTGGCGTGCCGCCAGCTCATCCTCCCCTACCTGGAGCCCGATGAGGAAGCGGTCGGCTACAGCGTCAGCGTCACCCATCTCTCGCCTACCCCGGTGGGGATGCGCGTGACCGTGACGGCCCGGCTGGAACAGACTGACGGCAACCGCATCATCTGTGCGGTGGAAGCGCACAACGAGCGCACCCGCATCGGCGAAGGCACGCACGTGCAGGTCGTCCTGCCGCGGGCCCGCCTTCAGGCCCGCATCGCTTCTGTCTCGAGATGGACGTAGTCCACAAGGAGGTGGCGGAAACATGAGCGGTCGTCGGTTCGTCGCCCTGGCGGTGATCGTCCTATTCCTCGCGGTGTTCCTGCCGCGCGCGGCAGCGTCCCATACCTACAAGATCGGGTTCATCGCCTCGGTCACCGGCCCGGGGGCCAGCCTGGGCGTGCCGGAGCGGTTCGTCGCCCGGATGCTGCAAGATCGGCTCACCGGGCAACGGGGCATCGTCGGCCCGGACAAGGTGCGCCACGCGGTGGAGATCGTGGTCTTCGATGACCAGAGCAGCGCCGACGTCGCCGCCGGTCTCGCCCGGCGCCTGATCGAGGAGGAGAAGGTCACCGTGCTGGTCGCCGGGACGTTGAGCGGCCCCAGCCTGGCCATGGTGCCTATCGCCGGCGAGGCCCGCACGCCGATGATCTCCATGGCGTCCGCCCGGGCCATCATCGAGGACCCCGCGACCAAACGGATGCGGCCGTGGATCTTCAAACCGGTTCCGGAGAACCTCCACTCGGCGCAGAAGCAGGCGGAATACCTGAGTGCCGTGGGGATCAAGAGCGTCTGCCACCTCTACGAGAACACCGCTTACGGTCAGGACACCTTCGCCAGCGCTAATGCCATCTACCCGAAGGCAGGGATCAGCATCGCCTACGGCGACTCCTTTGACCGCACGGGGACCGAATTCCCGCAGGTGGCCCGGGTGCGGGCCAGTGGCTGCCAGGCGGTGGTCATCGGCTCCATCCCGCCGGCGGCCTCGCTGATCAACGTGGCCGTCCGCGAACGGGCGGCGCGCCTGCGGATCATCCACGGCCACGGGGCGTGCAGCCCCGACCTCATCGCCACTGCCGGCCGGGCCGCCGAGGGGACGGTCATGCCCTGCGGGAAGATCCTGGTGGCGGATCAGTTGCCGGCCAACGACCCGGTCAAAGCCTTCAACCTGCGGCTGATCAGCGACTACAGGATCTCGACCGGAGGGCAACCGATCAGCACCTTCTCCGGTCACGCCTACGACGCGCTGTCATGGGCGCTGGCTGCCCTGCGTACTCTGCCCGACGGACTGCCGCTGCCGGCGGCGCGCCAGGCGGTGCGTGACGCCCTGGAGACCAAGATCGTGAACTTCGTCGGCACCCACGGCATCTTCACCTTGAGCCCGGAGGACCACCTGGGCTTCAAACCGGATGACTTTGCCGTGGTTACGGTGAAGGGTGGGAAGTTTGTCATCCTGCCGAGGAATCAATGGAAGTAGGAGGAATCGCTCGCGGCTGTTGACGCCCAGACAGCAGAGATGAGGGGCCTTGTGCCTCCGCCGTGTGGGGACCGGTTTCTGCAGGTCCCCGCACTGCTCTTGCCGGTGATCTATGCGGCACACGGTTGAGGGTGTGATGCCGGCCTCGGCCACCACCGTGCTGGAGCGCCAGCGGCGGGTTTCCAGCGCGCTGTGGCTTGCGGGGATCGTCGGGATCATGTTCGTCACCCTCATCCTCCTGGGCCGCCGGCACGGCTTCGGTCTCACAGACTACGTGCAGTTTCTCGTGGATGGCCTGCAGGCCGGGGCGATCTACGCCCTCGTGGCTCTGGGCTTCGTCGCCGTGCACCGGGTCACCGGCATCATCAACTTTGCCCAGGGCGCCTTCGTCATGCTGGGGCCGATGTTGACCATCACGTTCTACGGGCAACCGCTCCCGCTGCCCCCGGCCCCGCGCCTGGCGCTGGCCGCTGCCCTGGCCATCCTGATGACCGCGGGCATCGGCGCCGCCGTACACCGCCTGGCTCTCCACCCCGCGCGCAATTCTTCACTGCTGACCAGAATCATCATCACCGTCGGCGTCTATCTGATCCTGCAGGGCGCGGCGCTGCTGGCCTGGGGACCGCGTCCCTATGTGCTCCCCGCCTTCACCACGCTGGAGATGGGGGACCGATCCTTTCTCCTCGGGGATGTGCTCGTCAGGGCACAGAGCCTGTGGATCTGGGGCACCGCCGTCGCAACGGTCGCGCTACTCGCCGTGTTCTTTGAGCACACCATCCTGGGCAAGGCGATGCGGGCGTGTGCCTCCAACCGGCTGGCCGCGCGGCTGACAGGCATACAGGTGGACACGATGGCCACGCTGGCCTTCGTACTGGCCGCGATCCTGGGCGCGGTCGCCGGGATCGTGGTCGGGCCGGTGACCCGGCCCACATTCAGCATGGGACTGGAGGTCGGCCTCAAGGGGTTCGTCGCCGCCATCATGGGGGGCCTGGTCAGCTTCCAGGGGGCCGTCCTAGGAGGGCTGATCCTGGGGATCCTGGAGAACTTCTGGGCCGGCGTGACCCTGGCCGGGTTCAAAGACCTGTTCGCCTTTGTCGTCCTGATCGTGCTGCTCCTGATTCGGCCTCAGGGCTTTGGTGGGGCGGAGGAGGGGGAAGGCACATGAACACGCGGCGCCTCTCCGCCGATGCAGTGGGCTTCCTCGTCGGCGTCGTCCTCGTCGGGGGGAGCGCCTGGCTGGAGATGAGCCACCCGGGGGGCCTCTCCTTGGCGCGGCTCACCGGGGGGCTGTTGACCCTCGACCTGCTGATCCGCGCCGGGGTGTTCACCATTGTTCTGGTGGGTCTGAACCTGCTCATGGGCTGCGCTGGACAGGTCTCCCTGGGGCAGGCCGCGTTCTACGGCCTGGGGGCATTTTTCTCAGCGATCCTGACGGTCCGGGCGCAGGCGTTGGGCATCCCGTCGTCGCTCTCCGAGGCATGGTGGTGGCCCTGGCTCCTCATGCCCGCCGGCGCGTTCCTCGTTGGCGGGCTCTCCTACCTGATCGGGCTGGTAATCCTCCGCCTGCGCGGTCACTATCTCGCCATGGCCACGTTGGGTCTGGGCATCGTCGTCTTCATCATCCTCCGCGAGAACCTGGGGTTACCCCATCTCAATCTCACCGGTGGGTTTGACGGCGTCTTCGGCATCCCGCGGCTGCGCGTTGGTGCGTTCGTGCTCTGGCCCGCGCCGCGCTATTACCTGCTAGTGTGGACCGTGGCTTTCACCGCGATCGCCCTCGGCCTGAACGTGGTGCACTCCCGGATCGGCCGGGCGCTGCGCGCCATCCACGGCAGTGAGGTGGCCGCGGAGAGCCTCGGGGTCGCCTCTCCCAACTACAAAGCCCTGATCTTTGCCTTGAGTGCGGCCCTGGCCGCGCTGGCCGGCAGCCTCTACGCCCACTTTCAGGCCGCGGTGGTGCCGGCGACGTTCGGCTTCGTCCCCTCTCTCGAACTCGTCGTCATGTCGGCGGTCGGCGGCATGGCCAGCATCTGGGGTGCGCCACTGGGGGCCCTGGCGGTCCTGCTGCTGAGCGAGGTACTGCGGACCCAGATGCGGGTCGTCTTCCCCGCGGTGTCGGGGGAATTTGAGGCCGTGGCTTTTGGACTGCTCCTGGTGCTCATGCTGCTGTTCTGGCCGATGGGACTGGCCGGTCGCGGCGCGAGGCAGTTCCACCGGGCGGCCTGGAAAAGGGAAGCCTGAATGGTCGCCTCTGCAGCGGAAACGCCGCGGCGGGTGGCCCCACCTCTGCTGGGCGTGAGCAGGCTGAGCAAGGCCTTCGGCGGGCTGCTGGCGCTGCGCGACGTGTCCCTGGGGGTGTGGCCCGGGCAGATCAAAGGGTTGATCGGTCCCAACGGTGCTGGTAAGACGACGCTGTTCAACCTGATTACCGGCGTCCTCTCCCCGCTGGTCGGCGACATCAGGTTTCGCGGGCACTCGCTGCTGGGGCTGCCGCCCTACCGAGTGGCCGAACTGCGGATCGCCCGAACGTTTCAGAACGTCCAGATCTTCCCTGGCATGACCACGCTGGAAAACGTGCTGGTGGGCTGTCACCGGCACATGCGCAGTGGGCTCCTGGACGCCGCCGTGCGCTCGCGCCGCATGCGCCAGGAGGAGGATGTCATGCGGGCGCGCGCTGTGGCGCTGCTGGAAGCATTCGGCCTGACGGAGTGGGTGGACACGCCGGCGGAGAGCCTGCCCTTTGGTCTGCAGAGGCTGGTGGAGATGGCTCGCGCGCTGGCATCCAGACCGGAGCTCCTGCTGCTGGACGAGCCAGGGGCTGGGCTCGGTGCCGCAGAGAAAGACGGGCTCGCCGAGATGATCCGCCGCATCCGCGATGACGGTGGCACCGTTTTCCTTGTCGAGCATGATATGGAACTGATGATGGGGCTGGCCGATGAGGTGGCGGTCCTCGATCAGGGTGCCCTCATCGCCGAAGGTCCCCCGCAGGCCATCCAGGAGGATCCTGCGGTCATCACCGCATACCTGGGGGAGGCTGAGCCGAGTTATGCTTCTTGAGGTGCGGGGGGTGGAAGCCGGCTACGGCCACCTCAAGGTCCTGCGCGGCATCTCCCTTTCAGTCAAGCCGGGAGAGATTGCTGCGGTGATCGGAGCCAACGGCGCGGGCAAGACCACGCTGCTGCGGGTGCTGGCGGGGCTTCTC
>CAYHPT010000045.1:0-7368 GCA_964358435.1 uncultured bacterium
TCGGCGTCGGCGCGGGACGGTATGTCGCGCCGGGCGTCCTCTGCATCCTCCGGCACCGCGACGCCATTTTGTTGATCGAAGGGGCGCGGCGCAAGCGGTGGGCGGGGAAACTCCAGGGCATCGGCGGCGGGATCCAGCCCGGGGAGAATCCTCTGCGCGCCGCGCTGCGGGAGGTCCGCGAGGAGACCGGACTGCAGTTGGCCGCGGACGACGTCCAGGTGAAAGGCATGGTGCACTCGCAGCATTTCTACGGGGAGAGCAAACTGATGATCATCGTGGTCGCCCGCGCGTCCCACCGGCGCGTGCGCGGCGGAGACGAGGGGAAGCTGCGGTGGGTACCGCTGCGGGCGCTGTCCCGCGAGCCGAATCTGATCCCGGACCTCTACACGCTTATCCCGCGCGTCCTCTCGCTCCACCCGGGGGAACTTCTCTCCGGCGTCGCGGTCTACGACGGCAAGGGCGGGATGGTCTCGTTCGAACTGACGACCGTGAAGAGTTGAGTCCGTCGGGAGTGACGGAGAGGAGGAAACCCATGAAGCAGACGATCGGATTCATCGGCCTGGGGATCATGGGCAAGCCTATGTCCCTCAATCTGCTACGGGCGGGATATCCGCTGGTGGTCTACGACGTCGTCCGCGCGCCTGTGGAGGAACTGGTCCGCGCCGGAGCCGGCGACGGCGGCTCGTGCCGAGGCGTGGCCGAACGCGGCGACGTCGTCATCACTATGCTGCCTGACTCGCCGGACGTACACGAGGCCGCCCTGGGTCCGAACGGGGTGCTGGAAGGGATCCGCAAGGGCGCCATCTACATCGACATGAGCACCATCTCCCCGATCACCACCAAGGAAGTGGCCGCGGCCATGAACGCCAAGGGCGTGCCGATGCTAGACGCTCCGGTGAGCGGCGGTCAGAAGGGGGCGATCGAGGCAAGCCTCTCCATCATGGTGGGCGGTCCCCTGTCAGTCTTCGAGCAGGTCCGGCCAATTTTCGAAGTGATGGGGAAGAACATCGTCCACATGGGGGAGATCGGGGCCGGGCAGGTGACCAAAGCCTGCAACCAGATCGTCGTCGGCGTGACGATCATGGCCGTGAGCGAGGCGCTGACCCTGGCGCGGCGGTCGGGCGTGGATCCCGCCCGCGTGCGGGCGGCGCTGCTCGGGGGGTTCGCCCAGAGCCGCATCCTGGAACTGCACGGCCAGCGGATCCTCGACCGCAATTTCGCGCCGGGATTCAAGATCCGCTTGCATCACAAGGACCTGGCCATCGCCCTGGCCACAGGGAAGGCCACCGGCACGCCGCTGCTGGCTACCGCCCTGGTGCACGAGGTCCTGGGCGCACTGCGGGCGCAAGGTGACGAGGAACTCGATCACTCCGCGATCACCCACTTCGTGGAGCGCTTGGCCGGTCTGGACGGAGCCTAAGGCCCGGGGTACAATGCCTTCTGGCGGGAGTGTTCACCTCACAGGTTTCGCTGCTGACTCTGGGGGGGCGCTCCGCAGAACGCGGGGGCGTGGTGTAGCCTGGCTTAGCACACCTCCCTGTCACGGAGGAGGTCGCGGGTTCAAATCCCGTCGCTCCCGCCAGCTCTGGTCTCCCCAAGAACTCCGCTTCCGTCCTGCTGTCTGAACGCTCCAGTGGTGGTGCCTCATGCCTGCAGTAAGCGTCGTCATCACCACGTTCAACCGGGCCGACCTTTTACCCCGCGCCATTCGCAGCATCCTACGCCAGACGATGGGTGACTTTGAACTCATCGTCGTGGACGACGGGTCCACCGACACGACCTCGGCAATCGTTCACCGGTTCGGGGATCCGCGGATTATCTACGCGCCGCGTCCCCACCGCGGCGTGTCGGCCGCGCGGAACGAGGCCATCCGCCACTCGACCGCCCCTTACGTCGCCTTTCTGGACAGCGACGACGAGTGGGAGCCGACCAAGCTCCAGGTCCAACTAGACCATTTCGCCCGCCTGCCGGAGAACGTGGGGATCGTCTACTCGGCGTGCATCGATGTTGACGGCAGCGGTCGCGTGGTGCGGATCGACCGGCCACCGGCCGCTGGCCGGGGATACGTCTTCGAGCGCCTGCTGGTCACCCAGTGGATCACTTTCTCCACAATTATGGCCCGCCGGGAGGTGTTTGACACTCTCGAGGGGTTCCACGAGGGACTCATCAGCGGGTCGGACCGGGAATGGCTGTTGCGGGTCTCCCGCCGCTATGCCTTTGACTTCGTTCCGGAGCCGCTGGCGCGGTACCGTTTCCACCCCGGGACCATGATGCGGGACGATCTCCGCGCGCGGATCGTGTTCACGGAAATGATCCTGAAGGATTACGCCGCAGAACTCCGTACCCGGCCGCGCGTGCATGCCCGCAAGTACGTGACCCTGGGCTATCTCTATCTCCGCCTCGACGAGCCCCGGCGCGCCCGGCAGGCCTTCCGCCGGGCCGTTTCCGTTACCCCGGGATTCCTGCCCGCCTATTTCCATCTGGCCCTGTCATCTGGGGGATGGCGATGGTGGAGGCGGATCAGCGAAACGCGAAAGCTGCGATCGGGCCGGGGCGGGCTTGTGGCGTTGTAGCAGCCCCGCGTTACGGAGGCGGTGCAGCGGGAGACCTTATCGCTCGAACCAGAGCGTCTGCGGCTTGAGGTTGCGGGTGATCCCCAACTGCGAAGCCATCAGGTTGGTCCAGGCGAGGAAGCCCTCGATGATCCCCAGGGCCTCCTCCTCGACCTCGTCGGGATCGAGTGAGGAGGCCTGCAGGCCGGCGACCATCTCGCCGACCTCGTGGCAGAAGGTGTCGACGTCGTCGAGGAGTTCGCGGGCGATGCCCAGGGCCGGCGGGGTCACCGCCCGCGGCCGGCGGGTGGAGCGCGGCGCCAGCGCCCGGCGGTGGGCCACCGACCACTCCGCCAGTTCCTCCAGGGCGTAGTAGGCTTCCTCGGGCCCGCGCTCCATCAGGATCGTCACGAACGCCTGACAGTTCCGCCAGACCTGATGAATGATATTCGCCAGCAGTTTCTTGTCGTAGGGCCCCAGGCCGCGAGTCCGTGCCACGTGCGGTTCCTCCGGGTTTCCTCTTCCCCGAAGAACGGAGCGGTTCCTGCAGGGGATGACCGACCCGCAGCGGAAACCCCTTGACCGGATGATGACGCAGGCCCCTCCGAAATTCCCGCTGCCCCCACCGCCGATCAGCGTCGTGCTAGATCAACTCCTGGCGACGGAGAAGCATATCACCATTGGGGAGATTGTCGACCGCATCGACGAGCGGGGCTTTGGCCTGCTGATGCTGGTGCTCGGGCTGCCGATGCTAATCCCGATTCTGCCGCCCGGCGCGTCGACGCTCGTTGGACCGACCTACTCGCTGTTGGCGTTGCGGCTGATTATCGGTATGGATCGGCCCTGGCTGCCGGGCTTCGTGCGGCGGAAGGAGCTCTCGGCAAAGACGCTGGGGACGCTGCGGCGCCGCGGGGTCCCCCTGGTGCAGCGGATCGAACGCTTTTCCCGCCCGCGGTTTCGCGTGCTGAATCATCCGGTGATCGTCCGCGTGGCCGCGGTGAACGTCTTCCTCATGGGGTTGGTCCTGCTCAGCCCCGCCCCGTTCCTGAATACGCTGCCCGCATTATCCGTGATATTCATCGGTCTGGGGCTGCTGAACGACGACGGGATCTTCCTGCTGGCAGGCCTGCTCGTCGGCGCCGCCGTCATCGGCATCCTCACGGCCACGATCGGGCTGATCATGGGGACGGTGAAGCGTCTGTTCCCCTGGTGGTTCCCGCCCGGGCCATAGGGCCGGCGCGGGGCTGACCTGTCATGATCCCTTAGGTCCCGAGGTGTTCTTGCAGGAGACGCGCGACCCCCTGCATTCCGCGGGCGGGATCGGTCAGGTGGGCGCGCAGGACGGCCCGGCCGCCGGCCCGCAGCGCCTGGACGTCGCCGAGGGCCTGCGCCTGGAAGAGCGTGCCAAACGTGTAGGGCTCGCCGGGGATCTCCAGGTCGCGAGCAGACTCCGCCGTGAAGATCACGAAGCGGCCGGTTGGCGGTCCGCCTTTGAAGAGCTGTCCCGTGGAGTGCAGGTAGCGCGGACCGAAGCCGCGCGTCGTGGCCACGCGCCGCCGGTCCCGCAAAACGCGTCGCATGGCACCGAGGGCTTCTTCGTTCTGTGGAGTCCGGTTGAGGTAGGCCAACAGTCCTACGTACTCCGGTGGGCGAACCGCACCCAGGAAGGCGCCCAGTGCCTCGCCGGCGCTTCTGTCCGACACCTCACCGTACAGAGCAATCCCATCGTCCCGCAGCACCGGTGCCCCTTCCGGGAGCCTGCCCTCGCGCTGATACGCAGCGAGCAGGCTGTTCGTGATGTCTTTGCTCTGCTGCACGTTGGGTTCGTCGAAGGGGTTGATCTCCATAAGGAAACTCGCCAGCGCCGTGGCCACCTCCCAGCGGAAGAACTCTGCGCCGAGATCGTACGGGTCGGCGACAGTGATCCGCACCACGGGATGGCCGGCCTGCGCCAGGCGGTCCAGATGCACCTCGGTGGCAGCGTCCACTTCAGCGGTCAGCGCGATGCGCACGAAGAGGCGGTCGGGGCCGTATGCGTCAGGGTCCGCAAGCGGTTCGCCGTCTACTGGCAGGAGGCCGCGCCCCTGCTTGCCCGTGCTTTCGGCGATGAGTTGCTCGATCCAGGCGCCCAGACCCACCAGGCGGTGTGGCGGGACTAACGTGACCTTGTCGTGGCCCGCACCCGCTGCCGCGCCGAGCACGGCGCCGAGCCGGGCTCCCGGGTTCTCCACCAGGTTGGCGTTCCGGCAGGCGCGTACCATCGGTACCGTCCGTTCCGTGAGATGCCGCACATCGACGCCGCAGAGGGCGGCTGGCGCCAGACCGAAAAACGACAAGGCCGAGTACCGTCCGCCGATGTCTCCCGGGTTAATGAAGGCGCGCGCGAAGGGAGACGCCGCGGCCTGGCGGGCCAGCGGCGTGTCCTCGTCCGTCACAGCGACGAAGATCACGCCCGACAGTTTTCCCGCGTGATGGAGGAAATACGCGGCGAGGGTGCGAGTCTCCGTAGTCGTCCCCGACTTGCTGCTGACCACAAAGACCGTGTGCTCGAGCCCTATCTGTTCCACCGCCCGGACCGCTTCCGGTGCGGTGCTGTCGAGGACGACGAGTGGCGGTCCGTTGCGCGGCAGCGCTCCAGCCATCACCTCTGGCGCCAGGCTGCTGCCGCCCATCCCGAGTAGCACGACGCGTTGCGCCGCCGCCACCTCGCGGCGGAATGCCTCCACCGGCGCGAGGAAATCCCCCGCCGCCTCGGGCGTGGCCAGCCACCCCAGCCGCTCTGCAATGGACCGGGCGACCATCGGATTAGTGGTCCAGAGGGTTCCGTCACGGCGCCACAGCCGCCCGATGGCATCCGCGCGGGCCAGCCGGTCCAGTGCCGCCTCCACTGGACCCTGCAGCGGTCCAAGATCACCCTGGGGATCGTTGCGCATCATGGCCTCGCTCTGCAGTTAGAAGGGTCTGGGCACCGTGACCGCATGCGGCACAACCGAGCGGAGCTGCGGCGGTGGCAAGAAAAGAAATGGTGCCGGGGGACGGAGTCGAACCGCCGACGCCGGGCTCTTCAGGCCCGCGCTCTACCAACTGAGCTACCCCGGCCCGTTCCTACTGTAGTGGCTCCCAGGGGAATTCTGCAACACAATGTAACCGCTTCCGCCGCAGACGGCAAGCGTCCGCCCGGCGTTCCAGTGCATCCACGTGTACGCTCATCGACGGTCCGTCGATGCACGTGCGCGTCGCTGCACGCGAGAGGGGCCTGATATAATGGGCCAGACTCGAGTGGAGGATTTACGGATGGGTGTGCAGGTTGCTTACGCCGCCGCGCTGGACGCGGTGCGGGAGCACCTTGCCCGGGGCGGCCCCGCGGAGGTCATCGCCTACCTCGCCGAGGCCTTCCCGCACTACTCCTGGGTGGGGATCTACTGGGTGCAGGATCATGACCTGGTGCTCGGCCCCTGGAAGGGCCCGCAGGCCACCGAGCACACGCGCATCCCCATCGGCACCGGCGTCTGCGGCGCCGCTGCGGCGTCCGGCCGCACGGAGGTGGTCGATGACGTCAGCGCCGCCCCGCGCTACCTGGCCTGCTTTTCCGCCACGCGCGCGGAGATCGTCGTGCCGATCGTCAGGGACGGCCGCGTGATCGGCGAGATCGACATCGACAGCGACCGTCTCGCCGCCTTCGGCCCGGAAGATCAGCGGTTCCTGGAAGAGGTGGCCGCGCTCATCGCCGCGGCCTAAGCCCTCATGCCCGCCGCCATCCAGACCCAGGACCTCGTCCGCACCTTCCGCGTGCGCCGGTCGAAGCAGTTTCCCAGCGGCGCCCCGGTTGTCGCCCTGGACGGGGTCACGCTGGAAGTGCAGCGGGGCGAACTCTTCGGCCTGCTGGGTCCGAACGGCGCCGGCAAGACCACGCTGATCAAGATCCTGGTGACCCTGCTCCTGCCGACCGCGGGTCGCGCCCTCGTCGAAGGGTTCGACGTGCGCACGCAGGCGCAGCAGGTGCGCGAGCGCATCAGCATGGTCTCCGGCGGCGAGCATTCCGGCTACGGCCTGCTCACCGTACGCGAGCAACTGTGGATGTTCAGCCAGTTCTACGGCATTCCCACCGGCGCGGCGCTCGCCCGCATCGACCGGCTGCTGCAGGTGGTCGGCCTGTACGAGGAGCGCCACCGCAAGGTGCAGCAACTCAGCACAGGGATGCGCCAGAAGATGAACCTGGTACGCGGCCTCGTCTCGGATCCCCGCGTGCTCTTCCTTGATGAGCCCACCGTCGGGCTGGACGTTGGTGCCGCCCGGGACATCCGCGCCTACATCCGGACCTGGATCGCCGACCGGTCCGACCGCACCATTCTCCTCACGACCCACTACATGAGCGAGGCGGAGGAGCTCTGTGACCGCGTGGCCATCATCCACAAAGGGAAGATCATCGCCTGTGATTCCCCGGCGCAGCTCAAACGGGCCACCTCCGGCGGGTCCTACTTCGTGCTGAACACGGAGCGGCTGGACGGCGCCGACTTCCTGCGGCAGATTCCCGGTGTCGCCCGCGTAGACAGCGCCGAGCGCGACGGCCATACCGAACTGCGCCTCCAGCTCGTCGAGGACGGGGCAATCGCCGGCGTCGTGACCGCGCTCACCCAGCAGGGCCGCCGGATTCTGCAACTGCAGAAGGTGGAGCCCACGCTGGAGGATGCCTTCGTCACGCTGGTCGGGCAGCGCCTGGAAGAGGCGGACCAGGAGTCGGGCGGGGCATGAGGCTGCAGCGCGCCTGGTACGCGATCCGCGGACGGGCCTACCCGCGGACGGTGGGCGCGGCGCG
>CAYHPT010000046.1:0-7341 GCA_964358435.1 uncultured bacterium
CGACGTTCAACCGGCTGACAATCGACATCCACACAGCCGTCAAGCAGTTCGACGCCGTCAACCCGGATGTCGCCAGCCCCAACGTGCTGACCTTCGTCAACCATGAGCCACAATGCGGCTTCCTGGACCTATCGTGGTGGTAACCGGCCTGTTTCTCGCAGAATCAGGGAAGAGCTTCCTCATCTACACACAGCTCTCGGAGGACCGGATCAGGGATGAGAGGGGACGGATCCATCTGTACGTCTGGCTCGACGACTTCAAGGGCGTGCAGCTCTTTTTAGCCGCAATCATTCGACGCACGACAGAAATCTTTGCGAGTGGTTCAGCATAGACCCGTCGTCAATCAAGTCAGTAGGCGCCTCACTACCGCATGCAGGCAACGGTGGGCGGCTGGCTCGCAGCGGACACGCGATCTCTGCGCTAGCCCGCCGCGCCTGATGCGGGGCGTTAGACAGGCGACAGGCGGCAGGATATGATGCAGGATATGATGTTCTGGGGGATGCGACAATGAAATACAAGATCGTTTTGACGAAGTCCGAGGAAGGATTCAGCGTCTCGTGTCCGGGGTTGCCCGGGTGCTGGTCCCAGGGTGAAACGGAGGAAGAGGCGATCGCCAGCATCCAGGAGGCGATTCGGGAGTACTTGGCTGCGCGAGACGAGATTCTGAAAGGTGGCGATGTCCGGGAGATCGAAGTGCTGGTCTAACCGTGGCGAAGCTGCCGGGGATCAATCATCTTGCCGCAGTGATAGCCTTGGAGAAAGTCGGCTTCCGCATCGTCCGTGAGGGCAAGCACATCGTGATGTCGGACGGTGTACGCATCGTGACCATCCCACGCCGTAATCCGGTCAACGCATTCACCATGGCGGGAATCGTGCGAGATGCAGGACTCGCGATCGAGCAGTTTAAGAAACTGCTTTGAGAAAGCCGTCTAACAAGCGCATGCAGCCGGGCGGGCGAAACGGCCGTGCCCAAAGCGAGCCGTCTCGGTGCCCGCGCCTGATGCCGGGCGTTAAGGCCGGCACCGCCCGTGAGCCTCCCGCGTGGGATAACGGAGTAAGAGTGAGAACGAAGCGACTCCTCTCGACAAAGTTGATTCTGCAAGCGTTCCCGTCGAGGGACGAGCCGACTTCGTGAACCACGTGGGGCCATATCTCGCCGCCCTGGTCATCTACGAGATCGTGTCCCAGACTTGAACTGGAGCGGGCCATCCGCCTCCGCGAGAGGAGTTTTCTGGAGACTTATCCGTGTGTCATCATTGGAGAGACAGAGCCCGCGCAGGAGGCGTTGTCATGCGCACTAAAGTTCGAAAGTGGGGGAACAGCCTGGCGCTCCGTATCCCGAAACCTTTTGCTGCGGAGGCGGAGGTGAAAGAGGGGGTGGTCGTCGATCTGTCGCTGGAGGGTGGGAGGCTCGTCGTTGCTCCGGTCACACGAAGTAAGTACACGCTCAAACAGCTCCTGCGCAAAGTCAGCAAAGATAACCTTCACGAAGTATCTGCCAGACGACGCGGAGCCGAACTTGGACACGATGCAGCGCGGCACGGGGACCTCTTCTAATATGGGGACCTCTTCTAATAAGGAAGTCGCAACGCTCGCCGGCGGTTGTTTCTGGTGCCTGGAGGCGATCTTCGGCGACTTGCATGGTGTGGAGCGCGTCGTCTCCGGCTACTCCGGCGGGCGCGTTCCTAATCCGACTTACGAGCGGGTCGGCAGCGGCACTACCGGGCACGCCGAGGTCGCGCAGATCACCTTTGATCCCGCCGTCGTCTCCTTCCGCGACCTCCTGCAGATCTTCTTCACCGTCCACGACCCGACCACGCTGAACCGGCAGGGTCCGGACGTCGGCACCCAGTACCGCTCCGCGGTTTTCTATCACACTCCCGAGCAGAAGGCGACCGCCGAGGAGGTCATCCGGGAACTCACCGCGGCCGGCGTCTGGAGCGATCCGATCGTCACCGCGGTTACCCCGTTCCAGGCGTTCTACCCCGCCGAGGACTACCACCAGCGATATTTCGAGCGGAACCCTAACCAGCCGTACTGCCGCCTGGTCGTCGCGCCCAAGGTGGCGAAGTTCCGGAAGCAGTATCTGTCGCGGTTGAAGAACGTCGGCGGGCCGGCGGGCTCCTGAGCGTTCCGTGGAGCAGAAGGCGTTTCAGGATTACTACCCCGACGAGCTAAGCTACTGCTACGGGTGCGGCCGGTTCAACGAGCACGGGCACCAGCTCAAGAGCTCCTGGGACGGCGACGAGACGGTCGCGATCTTCCACCCGCAGCCGTACCACATCGCGATCCCCGGCTATGTCTACGGCGGACTGATCGCCTCGCTCATCGACTGCCACGGCACCGGGACGGCCGCGGCGGCCGCGTATCGGGCGGCGGGCCGAGAAATGGGCACGGAACCCTCCTTCCGGTTCGTGACGGCGTCGCTGCACGTCGACTATCTTCGGCCGACCCCGCTGGGAGTGCCGTTGGAGGTCCGCGGATGGGTCAAGGAAATCCAGGGGCGGAAAGTGGTCGTGACCGCCACAGTGTCGGCCGAGGGTGAGGTCACCGCCCGAGGCGAGGTCGTGGCGGTGCAGATGCCGGAGCACTTGAGGCCGAGGGCTGTTCCGTAGGCCTTCGCGTCCGGCCGGTCGCGGCTCTAGTTGACCGCAAACCTCCTTCCTTAAATAAGTGCCTGCGCTTTGCCGTCTTGACCGGCGGGCCTAGTCCGGCGCCCTCCTGGGCATAAGTCTCAGTTGGACGTGCACGAAGGCGTCTCTCGACCTCGGGCGTTCCGACACGAAAGTTCCATGAACATCTCCTTGAACCCAGAAGCCCCGCTCGCTCAACTGTACCGGCAGGCCCGCGCGCTGGCCTCCGAGGAGACCGCCCGCCCGGAGGAGGCCCTCGCCCTCTCCGTGGCCAGCGCATCGGCGTTCGCCGACCTTGTCGCCCAAGGCGTGCACGGCCCCGGCGGCCGGGCCAGTCCGGCGGATCGCCGCCGCGACCAGGTGCGGCGGGCCGTCATCGCCGCGCTGCGGCACCAGGCCTTGATGGCCCGGCGGGCGTGGGTGCAGCAGGGTGGATCCTCGGCCGACGGCGATCCTCAGGCGAAAGCGCTGCTGCAGCAGGCCACGACCCTGGCGGAAGCGGCGCTCAAACTCCACCGCGAGGGCGACGCGGGGGGCAATGAGACCGAGTACGTCCTGCACTTCCTGCGGGCCACGGCCGCCGTGGCCGCGGCTCCGGCAAAGAACCCGCTTCCGGTCGGGCCCGCCGACCCACACCCGACGGCCGCCCAGCCCGCCGCGGCGCAAACCGCCGCCACGGAGCCGCCCGCGAGCGCAGAGACGCCGCCTCCAGCAACGGCACAACCGACTGCAGAAATGCCGCCCGCAGCCGCAACTCCGCCGGTTGCGCCACCCGCGCCGGTGCCCGTTCAGGCCGCCGCGCCCAGCGCACCGGTACCGGCGGCGCCACCCGATATCGTGGTCGTGGGGCCGCCCGCGGAACCGATGCCCGAAAAGGAGACCCCCCGCCCGGCGCGGCAGCGCCCGGCGGTCAAGACCCCATCCGGTCCGCGTCTGCGCCCCGCCCTCGTGGCGCCACTCGCCGTGATCGCGTTGATCGGCTTCGCTACGGGGGTGATGACAGTGCCGCGCCTGCTGGGCGACAGCCAGCGATCGGTGAAGCAGCAGGTCGCCGCGGTGGCGCCCGCTCCGTCCGTTGCGCCGACGGTCGGCGCATCGCCGGCCGCGTCGCCCGCGGTCTCCCCGCCGGCGCCGCGGCCGACCGTCCGGCCGACACCGCAGGAGACCGCCACACCGGCGCCGGCAACGGTCGAACTGGTGCTGCGCTCGGAACCGAACGGCGCGCAGGTTTATGTCAGCGGGACTCTGAAGGGAACGACGCCGCTGCGGCTGGAGGCGCCTCCCGGCACGGTGCTCGCGGTGATGGTGCGCCGCGGATCGCGCGTCTGGCGCGGCACCCTGCGCGTGGGAAAGAACGGTACTCAGGCGATCACGGTGCGGTTGCCGCAGCCGCCGCCCGCGGTGGCGCAGGCTCCGCCCAAACCCGCGCCCACCGCGACACCCGCTCCGACGCCTGCCATCGTGAACATCCGGGCACACTATGAGGGGCTGATGGCAAAAGGCGTCGAGCTTTACCAGGCCGGGTGGTACGGGCCGGCGATGGCGCGGTTCAAGCAGGCCGTCGCGGTCGTGCGGACGCCCCGCGCCTACCTCTGGCTGGGCCGCGCCGCCATCAAGGCGGGTCGCTACGCTGAGGCTCGGCGCGCCCTGGAACGCGTGGTCGCCCTGGGGCCGGGCACCGACGCCGCGCGTGAAGCCCAGCAGTTGCTGAACCGGCTGAGACGCGCGGAGCAAGGCACGTAGCGATGGGCGCGCGAGACATCCAGGAGGCTGTCGCCCGGCTGCAGCGGCTGGAGCGTCTGGTGGACGCCTACGGCCACCTGCTCACCGCCTTAGAACTGGAGCGCGCGCTACCGGGACTGACCCCGATTCTGGCCACCGGTGAGGTGAGCAAGGCAGAGGCGGGCGGATTCCTGAAGGAGATGCTGCACCGTGGTCCCGCCGGACTGCTGACCGAGCTGGACGTACTGGAACGGATCGGCTGGGCGGTCAAGGACCCGCAGGTCTATGCCGCGCTCAATCGCGTCCGCGACGTGTTCCGGTACGTGGCGCGCTACAACGCGGCGGCGCTGCTGCGCCGTCTGGAGCAGCGCGCGCAGACCGGACCCGCCGCGTCGCTGCAGAAGGAGGTCCAGGTGTTCATGCGGGGGGTGGCCCGGGCCGTCCCCGCCTCCGGCACGGACCTGGATGAGGTCTTCGTCGACGAGGAGCTGCTCGGATCAGAGCAACCCCTCGCCGATCGCGACACCGGTTCAGACGGGCCGAGCGTCTCCATGGCAGAGCCCGTCGTCCGAACCGAAGAGCGCACTCCTCAGCGCGCGGAAGTGATCGCTCTTCCGACTCAGGGCCTCGCGGCACTCGACGCCCCTCATCCGGTCGAAGAGGCAACTGACGAACGTCTTCGTGCGCCCTGGCTGCTGGATTCCGAGGAGCCCGCGACCGAGCCCGAGGGCGAACCGCTCCGGGGAGCCAATGGGTCTGCCGCCGTGCCAGAGGAGTCGATTGACTGGATCCGCGACCAGATCGAGGTCTTCAACGACATGCTGCAGCGCTGGGCGGCGAGCGAGCCCCTCAACCCGGAGGCCTCGCCGCTGGTGCGCCGCGGGCGCCTGACGCCGGATCGCTGCCGGGAACTCCACCGCAAACTGCTGGCCGCGGGCGCCGTCCCGATCCTCGACCACCTCGCCGGCCTGAGCGAGGCGAACGGTGAGGCGCGCGATACAGCGCGCGCCCTGCGCGGCCGGATCGTCGACGGGGCCGTCGCGTCTGTCCCCCGCCTGCTGGGCATCCTGTCCTCTGGGGGGCAGTTGGACACTGAAGTGGACGGCGTGCGGGGCGAGCAGGCCAGAGTCCTGGCGGACCTGGTGGAGTACCTCTCGCGGGCGGCGGAGCTCTACGACGCCTGGTCGCCGCTGCGCGACCGGCTCCTCTACCTGGCCGGGGAACTCCGCGCCGTCGCGGGCCACTGAGCCCGCCCGCGCAGCGCCGTCCGCGGCAGGGTGACGAGCGCGGCGTCGGCGCCGCGTGATTCCAGCAGGTCCACCGTCGCCGTGTTGATGTAGTAGTCGCGGTCCTCCGCACTCTCCTCTTCCAGGACGTCGGCCTTTACCGGCCGGCGCCGGTGAATCCTCCTGGTATACTGTGGCCATTGTGCGGCAGGAGGAACGGGAAGTGCGCCGAGTCTTCGGTCTGGGAGATCTCCTCGTCCTGATTACGGTGGTGATGTGGGCCTCGTCCTTCACCGTGATCAAGTCGGCCTACGACGAATTCACGCCGCTGGCGTTCGCGGCGGTGCGCTTCGCCGCGGCGTCGGCGGGGATGCTGCTCCTGCTGGCGCTGCTACGGCGGCCGCTGATGATCGCCCGGCGAGACCTGCTGCGCGCCGCGATCGTCGGCGTCTTCCACGTCGGCTTCTACCAGATCTTCTTCAGCACCGGCCTGCGCTACACCACGGCCAGCAACTCCGTGCTGATCATCGCGGTCTCCCCCGTGATCACCGCGTTCCTGGTCTGGCTCACCCGCGCCGAGCCGATCACCCGGCGGCAGGCCGTCGGCATCGCCCTGGCTCTGCTGGGCGTCTTCATCCTGGTGGAGGCCGGCGGGTCGTTGAGCGCCGGGCACCTGAAGGGCGACGTGTTCACGCTGCTGGCCGCGGCCTCGTACGCCGTCACGCCCGTGCTCGTGCTGCCGCTGCTGCGCCGCTACGCCAGCGTCACCGTGATGGCGATTGGGATGGTCTTCGGCACGGTGCTGCTCATCGCGGCGGGCCTGCCCGAACTCGTCCGGCAGTCGTGGAATGTCTCAGTAATCGCCTGGGGGCAGTTGGCCTACGCCGCCTTTGGCGCGGGGACGCTCGGCTACCTGTTCTGGTACGAGGGCATCGGCCGGATCGGTCCGACCCGCGTCGCCGCCTACTCCTACCTCATCCCGGTCCTCGGGGTCGCCATCGCCGTAGCCGTGCTGCACGAGGTCCTCACGGCGCTGCACCTGCTCGGCGGGGTGGTGGCGCTGGTCGGGGTGGCCCTGACCCGCTGGCCCGCCCAGGCGCCGTCCCCGCAGGGGAGGCCCCCCGTCGGCCGCAGAATAGAGACGCCGCAGGCGGCGAAGGGAGGGAGTTAGTGTGGCGGTGACCGCAGTCGTGCTGCTGAAACTCGAGCCGGGCAAGGCCCGCCGGGCCATCCAGCGCATCGGCCGGGTGGCGGGGGTGCGGGAGGCCCACGTGATCACCGGGCCCTGGGACGGCATCTGCATGGCCGAGGCCCGCGACCTTTCGGCGCTGGGCAGCCTGGTCATCTCCAAGATCCAGCGCGTGGACGGCGTGGAAGATACGCTCACGTGTTTGGTCGTTTAAGAGGCGTTGACAAGGGGGTCCCCGGCGATATAATAGGGTTTGGCACTTCAAGGAGGGATTGAGTGTACCAGAGCGGTTAATAACCGTATACGGTACTTCGGATGAGCGTCCGAGGGGATGAGCTCACCCCCTCTTTTTGTGCCTGCACGATCCGGTGGCGGTGGCCACCGGAGCCCGACGGACGCGGTCGGGTCCAGAACCTTGACAACTGCATAGGGAAGACATCCAACAGCGTTCCAAAGAGTAGCAGGCTCTGTAGTGCTGCTCCTAAGGCGGGATCTCAAGCTACTAAGGGCGCACGGTGGATGCCTTGGCGTCAGGGGCCGAGGAAGGACGCTGTCGGCGGCGATAGGACCG
>CAYHPT010000047.1:0-7327 GCA_964358435.1 uncultured bacterium
CGGCCGCTGCGCGTCGGCCACCTCGTCGAGGTGGAGGGGCGCGTAATCGACGGCCGGCGGATCGCGGCGCGGGAGCTCACCCTCATCGGGCGGCCGTTCCGGGTGCCCCCCTTCCCGGGGCCGCGGCCGCCGTTCGGATTCCCGCGGTTGCCGGCGCCCCAGGTTTTCTTCCCGCAGGACGGGGCGGAGGTTGACGCGGGCGACCTCATTGTCGTCGGCCGGACGGCGCCGCGCGCCCAGGTCCACGTTGACGTGCTGACCTCGTGGGCCTTCTTCCACTTCCTTGCGGGCAGCGCGGACGTGACCGCGGACGGCAACGGGATCTTCGTGGCGACCGTCCGACCGTCGTTCCGGGTCTCGGGGGGCGTCTACCGGATCACGGTCAAGGCGACGGCCTCCGGCTTCACGTCGCCGCAGACCACGGTCTCGGTGCGCCTGCGCTGAATGCTTGAGCGTGTGGGGCGGGGTGGCCTAGAAGGATACTCGCTGCACGAACCAGATGAGGCCCGCGGCCATCGCGCCGGCGGAGATCCAGCGCCGGATCCCTGCTTCCCAGGGCACCCGGCGCAGGGCGAGGAGGCCGAGGAATGCGGTCGTGACGATAGCGACCTGGCCGATCTCCACGCCGAGGTTGAACCCCACCAGCGAGAGCGCCAGGTTGGCCCCGACCAGATGAAACTCCTTTAAGATCGACGCAAACCCCAGCCCGTGGATCAGGCCGAAGCCGAACGTGACGAGCCAGCGGCGCTGCAGGCTGCGGTCGTTGCGCCACAGGTTTTCCGCCGCGACGTAGGTGATGCTGAGCGCAATGCCGCTCTCGACGAGGCGGGCGGGCAGCGTGATAACGTTCAGCACGGCCAGGGAGAGCGTCACGGAGTGGGCCACGGTGAAGGCGGTCACGATTTTGAGGAGCTGCCGCAGGCCGCCGCCGAGCATGAGGAGTGTCAAAAGGAACAGAATGTGGTCATACCCGGTCAGGATGTGCTTGATCCCCAGCACTACGAAGCTTGCTGCCTGCCGCCAGCCCGCCGCGCGGCCGACGACAAAGGAGAACTCGCTCTGCTCCGGGGTGAACACGAAACTGCGCACCCGGCCGGCCTCCACGATCGTGGCCAGACAGCTGGCCGTGGAGACGCCGGGCAGAAAGAGGCCGTAGTGCACGTTGAGGCCTCGTACGGCATCGGGCCATGCGTACGTCAGCGCGATGGTGCTGTGGGTGCCCGCGCTGAGATCAGGCGGGGTCGTGCCCTCCGCGGGTGCGATGGTCAGCGATCCCACACGTCCGTTGTTGGTGAGGCGAACCCGATCATGCAGCGCCGCAGTGAGGGCGGCGCGGTGCGCAAGGATCTCTTGCGGCGAGAGTTGTCCGCTTCGGTCGTCGTCACTTTCAACGACCAGCCCCGTGGGAAACGTCAGCGTGATGCGGACGATCCGGTCGCCGACGACGACCTCAGCAACGGCCAAGTCGGCCCAGTGGGCCTGCGCCGGACCTGAGAGGACACCCGCAAGCAAGAGCGCTCCCAGCAAAGCGAGAACCGCGACACGCGTACGCATCGGCTGCCTCACAGCCCTAGCCCGATCACGTGGCGGGCGTGCGCGTCGAAGGTCGGGTCGGTCGCCTGCGCAGCGTGGAAGAAGGCCTGCGCGCTCGCCTGGTTCCCCAGAGCCTCTTCAATGAGCGCCGCGCGGTAGAACATCGCCGCGTCGCGGACGCCCCACCGGAGGGCCTCCCGAATCGCTTGCCGGGCCTCCCCCCACCGCCCGGACCGGGAGAGCGCCCAGGCCAGGATGTCCATCGTCTCGGCGTCCTGCCGGATGCGGATCTCCGCCCGCATCAGGCTCAGCGCCTCCGGCACGTCCTCCGGCCGGCCGCGTTCGAGCAGCAGTCGCGCCAGTTCTCTGCGGTGGCCGAAGGCACCGGTGGTGACGTCGCGGCGCAGGCGGCGTTCCGCTTCATCCCACATCCTCTCCGCCCCCGCGCGGTCCCCCTGCAGTTCTCGGACGCGGGCCAGTCCCCGCAGCACCGTATGATCGTAGACGTTGGGCGAGGCCTCGGAGATTGTGACCACTTGAGCGAAGTGGCGCTCCGCCTCACGGTAGCGCCCCTGGCGCAATTCCAGTTCGGCCTGGTTGAGCAGGGCCAGCGGGTATTGGGGCAGGATGCGCAGCGCTTCCCGGTACAGCGTGGCGGCCTGGCGCAGCCGCCCGCGGCGGTAATGCAGCCGGCCCAGATATGTGCGGGCAAGGGCCGACGGCCCCATCTCGCCGGGTTCCTCCGCCGTCAGTCCGCGCTTTAGATCGGCGAGAGCCTCCTCATCCTCCCCGCGGGCCAGCCGGACGAGCGCCCGCAGCGTGTAGCTGCCGAGCGCCGGACGAACCGCCACAAGCCGGTCGGCCGCCTGCGCAGCCAGGTCTACGCGGCCCATCGCCAGATACGAGCTGACCTTAATGGCTAGGCTCTCCTCGTGACCCGGCGCCCCGTCCGCCAGGCGGATCGCTTCTCGGAAGTCATGCCGGGCCTCCGCAATACGGGCGAGGACCAGCGACGCCGCCGTATTGTTGAAAGGAAGGTTGGCGAGGGACCGCTGGGCCGCCTGCTCCGCCAGCAGGTACCAGCTGAGGTCGCCGGTCGCCCGGGCCATGCGCAGGTAGGCTCCCGCGCGGGACGCGAGATCGAGGCCTCCTCGGGGGTCGCGGGTGATGCGTTCCTGATAAAAGGCGATCTCCCGCTGCAGGTCGCGGATCACGCTACCGCGGGGCGCCCGCTGGAACGCATAGAGGTACGCCCCGCCGATTCCCGCTCCCCGCGCGGGCCCCGGCCAGAGCCGTAGCCCCACCGCAGCCGCCATAACCAGCGCGGCGATGAGAGTCCATACCGCCGCGTCGTGCCGCAGTCCTTTAGGGGGATCATCAATGGCGCGGGCTCCGGCTCGTATCATCTTGCTGTCACTCCCGATCATCTTGGTCCAGGGGGGGCGAGCGGCGCCCCGTCTGCTGCGGAGCGCCGCTCGCGGTCGATGCTTAGTTCGGCTCCGCCAGGTACGGGAACGAATCGAGCAGGGATTTATGACCCGTCCCTCCGGCGTTGGGGCCGGCGTAGGAGACGTTGTCGCTCTTGATCGCGCCGTTCGTCACGACGGTCAAGGTGATGTCGATGACGTCATCCGTGATCTTGCGGCCGCGAATCGGGCTGCCCTTCGCGTTGAGCGCGTTGGCGTACCCGCTGGCGCCGTTGGTGTCGATGCGCATGACGTCGGGTAGGAAGGCCAGGATCAGCGCCGTCGCGCGCTTGTCATCGTTGCCGACGGCCAGCAGTGTCTTCTTGGCTTCGGCCACGATGGGCGCGGCGATGTCGGCGGCCGGCTTCTTGCCGGCCAGCGCCGCGGCCTCAAAGTCCGGGCCGACGCTGTTCAGGGCGTTGAGGAAGTCGTTGGTCAGGATCAGCCCCTCGTTGATCGCCGGGCGGGCCAGCCGCTCGATCTGCTTCCCGCCAACCGAGACCGTGCTCCAGACGTCGAAGGTGGTCGCCTGCGTCCGGCCCTGCAGCCAGGCGCGCGGCACGCGCACGGCGATGGAGAGGACGTTGTATCCGGCGGTGAAGTCGACGCCCGGGTTGCGGAAGCCGACAGCCGGGCCCAGACCCGCCGCCCCGGCGCGGACTCGGAAGTACTGCTCCACGTCGAAGAAGAACGGGTCCTCGCGCAGGCCGGCGAAGATGCTCATCGTCGCGCCGCCCACAGACACACGGGCGACGTTGGGCGTGGCCGCCGCGGCCAGCGGGGTCGTGCGCAGCGTCCCGGACCCCACCTCGCTTGTCTGCCTGTCGCGGACGGCCGTCAGCTTAATCCGCTGCGAGCCGTCCTTCGCCGGGGCGCCGAACTGGAACCGCAGCAGGACGTCGGTCTGCCCGGTCGGCGTGGAGTCGTTGCTGCCCACGCGGTCGATGTGCAGCTCGTAGACCGCGTTCGTGCTGAAGTAGTACTGCTGGCGCGCGATCGACCGCGGGTTCACGTTCATGATGAACGCCAGGTCGCCGTCGGCCGCGCCCGGGTTCTGGTCCTTCTCCCGGAACGCGTAGAGGTCCGTGAGATTGAGCGCGCGACCCTTCAAGTCGGCCTCGCCGTCGTCGTGGTCGGACGCCACAAGCGGCACCAGACTGAAAGCGGCGAGCACGGCCAGAGCCGCGACGAGCAGAATGACTGGCAGCTTGCGATTCACTCCACTCCACCTCCTCGATTTGGGGCGGCCTGTGGGCGAGGCCGCCATTAGATAAGGGTCCCCGGGGTCTGCCCACCAGAGCCCTTCGCACGACGGCGACGATTGGATTGGGGGTGGCCGCCGGGAGGCATCCTCCGGCATGGGCCGTGCGAAGGGTTAAGAGGAGGTGGATGCCGACGCGGTGCGCACAGGAACTGCTCCCCGTCCTGTCCAAACAGCCCTTCGGTCTCCACGCGCGGAGGGTTGGATGGCGGAGCCCAGGGAGCAGGATAGGCTTGAGGCGGGCCTTCTTGCCCAGGTGGGCAAGGCGAACATGACGGCCTTCGAAGGCCTCTACGACCGCTACGGCCGCTCCATCTTTTCCCTGGCCCTGACGATGCTCCGCGACGCGGAGGCCGCCCAGGAGGTGGCCCAGGAGGTCTTCCTCGACATCTGGCGCACCGCCCGGGCCTTCGACCCGGCCCGCGGCAGTGCCCGCAGCTGGATTCTGTCTCTGGCGCACCATAAAGCGGTGGACGCGGCGCGCCGGCAGCGGCTGCGCACAACTGAGCCGCTCGACGAACGGGTGGCCAACCATCAGGATGTCGCCGAACTGGCGGCGGCTGGCGTCGCCCGGGGCTGGGTGCGCGCGGCGCTGGAGGCCCTGCCGACCGAGCAGCGGGAGGCGATCGCGCTGGCCTATTACGGAGGGTTCACCCAGCGGGAGATCGCCGAACGGCTGCAGATTCCGCTGGGCACGGTGAAGACGCGCATGCGCGACGGCATGCTGCGCCTGCGCGGCGTCCTGGGAGGGCATGTCGGGGGGACAGACCGGTGACACACGAGGAACTGCGGAAGTGGCTCCCTGCCCACGCGCTCGACGCGCTCGCGCCCGACGAGGCGCGTGAGGTGGAGGCGCACCTGGCTACCTGCGCCGCATGTCAGGCGGAACTGCGGGCCCTGCGTCAGGTGGCGGCGGACCTCGGCACGGGTGTGCCCATGGTCGCGCCGCCAGCCGCGCTGCGCCGCCAGGTGATGGAGGCGGTGCGGCCCAGGCGCCGGGTGATCACCCTCCCCCAGCGATGGGGGTTGGCCCTGGGTGCCGCGGCGGCGGCGGCGATCATCGTGCTCGCGGGGCTCGGCGTCGCCCTGGACCGGCGGCTGGCGGCGGTGCAGGAGCGGCTGGCGGCACAGGAGCAGACGCTGGCGCTGCTGACCAGTCCCTCGGCGAAGACCGCGGTTCTGGCGGGAACTGTGCCGGGCAACGTCCGCCTCGTCTACGACCCGGAGCGGCGGCAGGGCGCGCTCGTGGTGAGCGACCTGCGGGATCCGGGGGCCAACCTGGTCTACCAGATCTGGCTGATCGCCGGACAGCAGCCGGAGAGCGCCGGCATCTTCCGTCCCGCGCCGGGTCGGCCGGTCATCATCCCGCTGGCCGCCGACTTCCTCCGGTACAAGTTGGTGGCCATCTCCGTCGAGCCCGGCCCGCGCGGCTCGCCCCAGCCCACGACCACGCCGATCCTCAGCGGCACCATCTAGTACGGTGAGATAAGTAGAGGCAGGCGGAGGTCCCGACGCACCGCGTCGTTCCGAGTGCGGAGGGGCCTCCGCCGACCTGTCTCTGTCCGGCCTTACTTGAAGTTGGCCTTGGCCTGCTCCAGGATCAGTTTGGTCATCTGCGCGGCCGCCTTGGCCCGCCCGACGTCATTGGCCATCCCCTTGGAGATCCCCCAGAGGGCGACAGTGTTCCCGATCTCAACGTAGGGCAGCGCGTGGGCGCCGGCCATCCCGGAATCCTTCAGGTCGGCAAAGAGGCCGTTGCCCATCCCCTCACAGACATCGCCGGACGCCTTGAAGTAGTTCTTCCCGTTTTTTCCTTCGATGCAGTTGACGACGTGGTGCAGGTGCAGCTCGATCTCCTTCGTGTTGTTGTACCCTGCCGCTAGGTTGGCGTGGAAGATCGCGGTGTCCAGTTCCTTCTTCGCCGCGCTGGTCATCTCCGCGGCCAGCGCGGACGTCACGAACACCGTGGCTACGGCCACGGCCAACACGAGCACTGACAGACGCATCCCTCGACCACCTCCTTTGGATTGGGTCTTACTTCCTGACACGGACGCGAATACGGTGGTGGCCGCTGGCGCCGTCGGGCAGGGTCCCGACCTCCATCGCCGTCTGCAGCACACCGGCGCCGTCGCGCGCCCGGACCTTCAGCGTGTACTCACCCGGCCCCGTCGGCTTCCACAGCGCCGCCCACAGGACCCAGGTGTACTTGCCGAGCGGGGGTTTGACTTGCGCGGGGACCCAGGTCTTGCCGTCGTCGGTGGAGACCTGCACGGCTTTGACCTCGCGGTCGCCGGCGTAGGCCACCCCCCCGAGCCCCACCTCTTCGCCGATTGCCGGCATCATGTGGCTGCCGCTGGGGGCCGTGAACTTGGACGTGGTCTTGACGATGGCCTGCTTACTCCACCCGGACCGCTCCCAGTACCCCTGGAAGTCGAGGCTGGTCGCCTCGATCTTGGTAATACACATGGGGTTCTTCATGCCGAACCGCCCCGGCACGAGAAGGCGTACCGGGAAGCCGTGCTTGGGCGGGAGGGGCTGACCGTTGATCTCGTAGGTGACGAGGGTGTCCTGGTGCAGCGCGTCCGCGATGGCGAGCGACTCGGTATACCCGTCGGCGCAGCGGAAGACGATTTCCGTCGCCTTCGGATCGACGCCGCCGGCTTTCGCGATGACGTCCCTCAGGCGCACGCCCCTCCAGATCGCGTTGCTGATCAAGTCCCCGCCGACTTCGTTACTGATGCACTCCAGCGTGTGGGCGCGGCGCACCGACGGCATTGCCTTGAGGTCGTCGTAGGTGAACACCAGCGACTTCCCCGGCTGCGTGGCGACTTCCAGCCGCCACCGCTCCGCCTTCAGGACCGGATCGAAGCCCGGCGGGTTCTTGCTGACGACATAAAACTGGTCGGTGGGGGTGACTTCGGGCGGCAGGCCCTTGATGCGGTCAAAGAGGGTCTGGGCGTACGCAACCGCCTGCCGGCCGGCCGCGGCGAGCCGGTGGGCGAGGCCGGACCCGGTGAGCGCCCCGGCAACGAGCCCGAAGGCCCGACCGAGGAACTTGCGGCGGCCC
>CAYHPT010000048.1:0-2993 GCA_964358435.1 uncultured bacterium
TCGGTGCCGGCCGCGGCGCGGCGGCCGGCCCGATTCCCCGACAGCCGCTGCTGACGAGCGCCAGCAACAGGAGCAGCCCGACAACGGCTGGACCCATCGGGTTACTTACCGGTGACCCTCCTAATCACCTTGTCGGTGAGATCGACGCCCCCGAACAGCACGACGGAGCGTTCCAGGACGACACTGACGCCCTCCCCCCGGGCGATCTCCTCGACCGTGGCGCGAATCTCTTTGTCCAGACCCCCCAGCAGCTCTTGTCGCTTCACCAGGAACTGCTGCTGCAGTTCGCGGTCCAGCAACTGCCGCTGCTCCGCGGTCATCCCCTTCGACCGCTCGGCGAACTCCCGCTGCTTGGCCTGGAAGAATTCCTGCAGCGCCCGCTCCGATGCCGCCTTGCGGGGATGCCCGTCCAGTGCCCGCTGCATGTCCACGACACCGATGGCGAAGCTTTGCCCGAACGCGGGGACGCCCCCGCGGGCGAGGCTCACCACGGCGATCAGCGCCCCGACGACGATGGCGCCCCCGGCGGCGTAGAGCAGACTCTTTCTCCGGCCTTGGAACCATTTCAGCTGCACCTTCAAGGTCTGTCCCTCCTTCGGTCGCGGTCCCGGCGCCACCACCAGACACCGACACCGCGCTCAAACATCCCTCATTGTCCCCGCGCTGTCAACCAACCGGCCTCTACAAGTTGCTGATCAGGCGGATCCAGTACTCACCGTCCGATGTCCCGACGACCTCGCCAGAGAGGAATTCGTTGAACTGGTAGCGGAAACTGCCTTCGAATCGCTGCGCCTGCACCGCATAGGCCGCCCGCAGGCTGAGGTCCGGGCTCAGGCGGTACACCGCAAACCCGGTGGCCGCCGCCGTGTTCAGCGTGTAGCTGGCTCCCAGATCGAGCGCCTCGTTAACCTGGTAACGCAACCCCAGATCGTAGCGCGTCGACAGCGTATGGGGAACGAGGGCGACCTCGGCAAAGACCTCAAACCTGCCAAAGAGACGGCCCAAATGGGCCCGCAGTTCCGGTGCGGGGGCATTCGTCCCCACGTTTAGGGCCGCTTCGACGCGGCCGCGGTAGAGGAGCGAGTCGGCCACGACGGTCACATAGGTCGTCTCCGCGACGGAGAGGCTCGCCGTGGCGACGACGTGATATTCGACCGCTGGCCGGTACGCCCGCAGGCGCTCCGTGAGCAAGCGGGCCAGGACCTCCCGCTGTCGCTCGACAAACACGATGGGCAGCCCCCGAATCGGCCCGGCCATGGAAAGCACGGCCGGGGCGTGCTGTTCCAGAAAGAGCAGGGGGATGGAACTGGAGCGGAAGCGCACCCCGACATCGCGGACCACCCGGGCGTCCCGCGCCAGCAGATCGATCTCCACGCGGGCGAGCGCCGCCGCGCGGACGCGCACCGCGGCGCTGAATCCGGGAATCACGCTCTCGACGGCACGGCGCACGTCGTCGCCGATCAACGGCGTGGCCCACTCCAGCGCCTCCACCGGTAGGCCGAGGAACATGGTGCGGACGGTCGGCGACACAGCCTGCTCCACGGGCTGCAGGAGGAGCGGAGCGACGGCCGGATCGACATCGGTCCGGGGCAGGACCTCGACGGCCTGAATGAGCGGTGGATCGGGGCGCAGCCGCACGGCGACGGCTGCCGTGACGCCTATCTCGATGCGCGCGGCGGCGACAGAGTAGCCGGTAACCACGCGGTCGATGACGGCGGAGAGCGTCCCCTCCAGTTGGGCCTGGGCCGGGCGAAGCTGATCCACCGCCCGGCCGACGAGGAGGCGCTGCGCCACCGCCTCCACGGTCTCCTGCAGGCGGGCGCGCACGGGCGTCGGCGGTGCCGCGCCGTCAACGGTCAGCCGGACGTCCACGGCCTGCACGGTCAGCCCGGCCGCTCCCAGAGGCGGGACGAGCAGGAGCAGGAGCGCCAGCCACCGCGCCAGCGCGGCGGCCTGGCGGCGCAGCCGCGCTAGAAGGGATGCCCCAGACTGAGCCATGTGCGGCTCCCCTCCGGGCTCCAGGCGAAGTCCAGCCGCAGGACGCCGAGCGGGCTCTTGAAGGCGACACCGACCCCGTAGTCGGTCTTGAACCCGGTTGTCGGCAGGGGACCCCAAACCTGTCCGACGTCGACGAAGACGACCCCGGTGAAGTCTTTGAGCAGTTCCGCAATCCCGCCCAGCGGTGTGCGGAACTCCACGTTCGCCAGCGCAACCTGGGTGCCGCGGAACTCGGCGGAGGAGAATCCGCGCAGGCTCCCCGGGCCGCCCAAAACGAACAGTTCCTGTCCCGGGATGCTGCCGCTGCCCAGCCCGCCGGCAATGCGCGCGGCGATCACCGCCTGACCCAAGGGAATGTATTGCACGTACTCGGCGTAGTACTTCTGGAAGTTGAATTTGCTACCCAACGGAGGCAGGGCGAACTCCAGGGACAGCAGCTGGCGATTCCCCTTGGTGGGGGCGATCCGACTGTCCCGTGTGTCCCGCATCCCCGTAAACGTCAGCGAGACCGTCCGCCCATCCTCGAAGAACGTCGGGGCCGGACAGTCCAAAGGACAGGTGCCGGTGCTGGGATCGAGCGGCAACGGGGTAATGGTCGCGAGTTCGGAACGCAGGCGGACGGAGAGGACTGTCGCGGGGTCCAGCGGGCGTCCCACCTCGATGAAGCTGCCGACCTCGTCGAGCGTGAACCGGGACGTCGTCGTCCCGCCGAGCACCTCCCGCGTGGTGGCCGATGTCTGAAAGAGGTTGATATTCAGCGAGGTTCGTTTGTCGTCCAGGAAAGGGTCGCGGAAGGCCAGTGTGAAGTTGAACTTGATTTCCTGTCCTTCCGTGCTCCCGCCGAATCCTCGCTCCGCCCGCAGCGCCAGTGTCTGGGCCTGTCCTCGCCAGTTGCGTTCCTCGAACGAAATCTCCCCGACGATCCCTTCCGTCGAACCATACCCGACCCCGACGCCAATCGTGGCGGTGCGGGCTTCTTTCACTTCGATCTCAAT
>CAYHPT010000048.1:3093-7242 GCA_964358435.1 uncultured bacterium
ACCCGACCCCGACGCCAATCGTGGCGGTGCGGGCTTCTTTCACTTCGATCTCAATGATGACGGTGTCGGGCGTGGAACCGGGGAGCGGGCGTGCCTGAACCGTCTCGAACAGACCGGTTTCGAACAGGCGCTGCAAATCGGCATTCAACTGCTGCACGTTTAAGATGTCATCCCGCTTCATCTGCACGTACCGCCGGGCGACGGGGGGGCGTGTCTTCGTCAGCCCGTTGAAGACGACGTCCTCGATCCGCCCTTCGGCGATGTGCACCCGGAGCCGGCCGTCGCCCGCCGGTTCCAGGTTGATGTCGATCACGCGGGCCAGGACGTAGCCGCGATTCTCGTAGAGCTGCTCGACCGCCCGCACGCCTTCCCGGGTCTGGCGGGTGTTCAGCACCTGTCCCGTCGGGATATTCAGGGCGCGGAGGATCTCCGGTGTCGCGATCACCGTATTGCCCTCGACAAGCACTTCGGTGATCACCGGGTTTTCCACAACCAAGAAGACCACGCGCAGTCCACTAGGCTCGACCTCAAGGCGGACGGACACGTCGGCGAACCACCCCAACGCCGCGACGGCCTCCGCGTCCCGCCGCAGCCGGTCGGGGCTGATCACGTCGCCCACTTTGATGGTGACAACCGCCACGATCTGCTCGGTGGGGATCACGCGGTTCCCCACGACTTCGACGGCGACTACCCGCGGCGGCGGAGTGGGCTCGGGGGTGGGCGTCGGGCGTGGCGCGGGCGTCGGGGTCCCCCCGGGAGCGCCGGTCGGACTCGGCGCTGGACTAGGTGTCACGCCGGGTGATGGCACCACCGTGGGGGCGGGACCGGGTGTGACTGTCGGCGCCGGGATGGGGGCGGGAGATGTCTGTGTGGGAGCAGGTGTAGGAGTAGGTGTCGGTGCGGATGTGGGTGCCGGCGTGGGTGTGGGTGCCGGCTGCGCCTGCGCAAGGGAAGGTGGGCTCGCCGGTCCGCTCGCCAGAGCCAGCAGAACGGCCAGCACGCAGGAGACACGAAGGGCGCGGCGCCGGCGGAGAAAGACGCGCATTGGGCTTGGTGCGGCCTACCGCTTCTCCCCGCGGAGCGACCGCTCCGCTGCGATGACGAGATCAATGAGATCGCCGTCGGAGACCAGCACGGGCGCGGCCGGCGCAGTCACGGCGGGAGAGGCGGGCTGCGGCCTCGCCGCCGGCCTGCTCGGGCGCGCCGTGTTCCGCCACACCCGGTCGACCCGCGGTCGCGCTGCGGGGGCGCGGGGCGCGGGCGCGGCGACGGTCCGCTCGGGCAGCAGAACCGCCGGCACGAGCGCGAGCGTGCTGCCGGGCTGCCTGAACTTGACGACGGCCGGGGCCGAGGTGAATCCGGTAACCATCTCGCCCTTCGGCAAGAGCAGCGACCGCCCGGCCAGCAGCAGCACCACCAGCGCCATGGCGCCGAGAATCGTCATCGCCGGCGAAGGGCGCGGCAAAGCCGCCGCGCGCGCGGGGAGCGTGCGCTCACGGGCATGGTGCACCTCCGCCTCGGCCAGCAGGAGCGTCAGGCCGCTGCGGGCGAGCTGCCCTGCGGTCACCTCCTGCTTCGCCCGCGCCAGCCACCGCTCGGCAAAGCCGATGTGACGGACCAGGTGCTCCTCCGGGGCCTGTCGCTCGCTCTCGTCGTGCTCCAACGAGACTCCCTCCTCACATCCTTGGCGGGGGAACCTTCCGATAGTTACTATCCCCGCCCGCCGCCCCAGAGTCACATCGGGGAGCGCCGCGGCGCGCCGCTGGTCGGCCTAGTGAGCCTCCGGACGCGGCGCCGGCGCGCGGATGATGGCGCGCACGCGCTCGATGGCGTGCTTCTGCAGCCGGTAGAAGTGCGAGAGGCTGATCCGCAGGACGCTCGCCACCTCCCGCGGATCCTCCCGTGTGAGGAAGGCCCGCAGGATGGCGCGCTCGCGGCCCGGCAGCCCGGCCATGGCGGCGCGGATCTGCTCGTAGAGGACGCGATCCTCCACCCGCATCAGGGAGAGCTCCGCCTCCAGATCCGCCAGCGCGCTGCCCGGCACCAGTTCCTCTGCCAGCAGCTGGTCCAGCGAGAGCTCCGCCCCCCGCCGCTCAAAGGCGTTGAGCATCCGGCCGCGGATGCGGTAGACGGCGAAGGTGCTGAAACGCACGCCGCGGGTGGGGTCGAACCGCTCCACGGCTTCGATCAGCCCCACCGTCCCCTCCTGAATCGTATCCATCACCAAGGCCTGCGGCGGATGCAGCTGCATCGCCAGCTTGAAGACCAGCGGCTGGTAGGCTTCGATCAGCCGGATGCGGCTCTCCGCGTCGCCGCCGTTGCGGTAGCGCTGCCAGAGCGCCGCCTCTTCGGCGGACGTGAGCAGGGTGACCTTTTGCAGTTCGCGCAGATACTCATCAAACACGGTGCGCCTCGCTTCACCCGTGCCTCTCCCGCTCCGGGCGAATTCGTCCGCCGCGGGCGAAATCCTGCGCCGCGGCCGCATCCCGGCTGCGGCCTCAAAAGCGGATCGTGTACTGCAGCAGCGCGTCGCTCCGTCCGGCGTTGTCCACGGAAAACGTGAGCATCAGGTTCCGGAAGAAGCGCCACTCCAGCGACCAGACGAACCGCGTCTGCTGCGCGAAGACGGTGGTCAGCCGGAGGTAGAGGTCGCGCACGATCAGGCGGCCGAGGCGCAATTGGAGCGGATGGGTGAAGTCATACTGGATGGTGAACTCGCTCAGCCCCAGGGCGCGGGCGATGTTCTCCTCGACCCCGCCGAACAGCGCCCGCCCCAACTCCGCCTGCACGATCGCCTGAACATCGGCCCCGGGGCCCGTGACACCCGTCTGTCCGGCGAGCCGGGCCACGATCTCCTCTCGGCTCAGGGGCGGGTCGGACCGCAGCACAAGCCGCTGCGCCAACTCCTCGGGGAAGACCTGGCGTGCTTCGAGGAAGATCTTTGTCGGCGGACCGCTGGGCAGCGGGACTTCCGTCTCCGCGTCCAGCGAGAGGAGCGGCTTCATGCCCAACTGCGGCAGGAAGCGCGCCTCGCCCCGCCGCAGCGTGAAGGTTCGCCCAAAGACGGTCACGGTCCCGCGCTCGGCGGTTAACGTGCCGGTCACGCTGGGCTGGCGCAGTGTACCGCCGGCCGCCAGGGCATCGCCCTCGTTGATCTCCACGCGCAGCCGCCCCAGGTGGATCACCAGGTTCTCGCCGCTGACCAGCCGGACGTCGCGCAGGCGCAGGTCCAGTCCCCGGTAGGTGAGCTGCCGCCCCGGCGTGGGGAGAAAGGCCAGCGCGTCGAGGTCGCCCTGCTTCAGCGTCAACTGGCCCGCTACGTCCGGCAGGTTCGCCGGGTCAGTGAGCGGCCCGCCGAAGGTCAGGTCGGCGTCCACCGCGCCGGCGAAGTACGGCCGCACCTCCAGCCGGGCGTCGCGCGCCCGCACCGTGAGGCGCTCGATCTGAGTGGGGCGGAAGTTGGCGATGGCGATCGCGCCGGTCGCCGCGAGCGTGCCGCGCCCCAGGCGCGCGGCGAAGGTGTTCAGCGAGATGCGATCCTGATTGAAGCCGACATCGGCGCGCACCTCCTCCAGTAGCGTGGCCACGCTGCGCAGCCGGATCCGCCCTTCGCGCACCGCCAGGCGGCCGGTCATCTCCGGATGGCGCGGCGTGCCGGAGAGCAGGACCTGTCCTTCCAGGCGGCCCGCCGCCTCCTGCACCTGCGGCAGGAGTAGCGCGAGCAGGCTCAGGTCGGCCTCGGCCAGCGAGATCTCGAAGCGCATCGGCCGCTGCTCTGCAAAGACGCCGCGCGCCGGGTTGAAGGGGATGACCCCCAGACCCTTCACTCGGTGGCCGTCTTCGCTGAGCAGCGCCTGCTCCACATGAAACTCGCCATCCTTATAGAACGCGTTCGCCACCAGGGAGTCGAAGCGCAGGCCGTTGATCCCGCCCCGGCGGATATCCAGGGAGAGGCCGATCTCGGGGTCCTGCCAGCGGCCGCTGATCTGCGTGGTGAAGGTGAGCGTGCCGGCGAGCGGCCGGTTGACGCCGAGCAGCGGCCGCAGGAGATCCAGGTTCAGGTCGGCGCCGCCCACCTCCAGTTGACTCTCCCCGTGCAGGGCCAGACGGCCCTGGGCCGCGAGGAGACCGCCGCCCGACCGCACCGTC
>CAYHPT010000049.1:0-7103 GCA_964358435.1 uncultured bacterium
GGTGGAGGCGGAAGGCCCCGCGCTCGTTGACGATCGTGTGCCCGGCGTTGCTGCCCCCGTTAAAGCGGATGACGACGTCGGCCTCCGCGGCCAGGGCGTCGACCACGCGCCCTTTTCCCTCATCGCCCCAGTGTCCACCCACGACGGCCGTGGCGCTCATGGTTGGCGCTCCGCGGGCGGATCCAGCGCCGCGGCTTTCTCCTCTACCGCCCGCGCCAGGCGGGCCTTCTCTTCGTGGAGCCGGCGGCGAAGGTCATCGTCGGCCCCAGCCAGGATTTGCGCCGCCAGCAGCGCCGCGTTGTGCAGGCCCCCCGCCCCGATGGCCATTGTGGCCACGGGGACGCCGGGTGGCATCTGCGCGGTGGCGAGCAACGCGTCCAGACCGCGCAGCGGGGTCGCGTCCAGCGGCACGCCGATCACCGGCAAGACCGTGTGGGCGGCCAGGGCCCCGGCCAGGTGGGCCGCGCCACCCGCCGCCGCGATGATCACCCGCCACCCCCGACCTTCCGCCTCCTGCGCGATGCGGCGGGCGCGCTCCGGCGAGCGGTGGGCGGAGGCGATCGTGGTCTCAAAGGGAACCCCGAACTGCCGCAGGACCCGCGCGGCCTCCTCCACGACGGGCAGATCTGAGTCGCTGCCCACGACAATGCCGACCCGTGGCCGCGCAGCGACGTCGCGCACCGGTCCGGACGTTCGCTCATCGGGAGCAGGAGCGCCCCCCGTCACCGGCAGCGGTGCGAGGGAGCGGCCGATGTCCCGCCGGTACTGCTTTCCGGCGAAGCGGACCTGTTCTGCCGCCGCCAGGGCGCGCTCGCGCGCGCCGTCGATCGAATCGCCGCGCGCGCCTACGGTGCACACCCGTCCTCCCGCGGTCAACAGGCGGCCGCCGTCGAACGTCGTCCCGCTGTGGAAGACTAAGACGTCCGGGTCGACCCGGTCCAGGCCTTCGATGGGCAGGCCGCGCTCCGCCGCATCCGGATAGCGGCCACCGGCGAGGACGATGCCTACGGCCGCGCCGGGGTGCCAGCGTAGATGCAGGCGGTGGACGCGCTCGGTGGCGGTAGCCAGCAGCATCTCGACGGGATCGCTGACCAGGAGTGGCAGGACCACCTGCGCTTCGGGGTCGCCGAGGCGGCAGTTGAACTCCAGCACCTCCGGCCCGTCCGCGGTCAGCATCAGGCCGGCGTAGAGGATACCGGTGAACGGCGTGCCCCGGCGGGCGAGCTCCTCAATGGTGCGTTCCAGAACGCGGGTGACCGCGTGCTCGACGGCGGCATCCAGCGGCGCCGGCGCCACCGCCCCCATGCCCCCGGTGTTCGGTCCCCGGTCGCCCTCCAGCAGCCGTTTGTGATCGCGCGCGGGGAGCAGGAGTCGGACGGCATGGCCATCGGTGGCGACGAGGGCGCTGAGCTCCTCGCCGTGGAGCCGTTCCTCGATCACCACCCGCCGGCCCGCCGCGCCGAACTGCCCCTCCACCATCAAGCGGAGGACGGCCGCCTCCGCCTCATCGCGGTTGCGGCAGACTGCCACGCCTTTGCCTCCCGCCAGCCCGTCGGCTTTGACGACGAGCGGCCGGCCGACGGCGCGAACGTAGGCGAGGGCGGCGTCCGCGTCGTCGAAGGCCTGCCAGTCGGCCGTGGGAATCCCGGCGGCCATCATCACCTGCTTGGCGAAGATCTTGCTGGACTCAATCCGGGCGGCGGCGCGCGTCGGCCCGACAATGGGCAAGCCGGCCGCCTGGAAGTAGTCGACGATGCCCGCAGCCAGGGGCGCCTCGGGACCCACAACCGTGAGGTCGGCGCAAATGGCCTTCGCGGCTTCTACGAGAGGGGCGCCGTCAGAGGGGTCGAGAGGTAAAGAGGAACCCAGAGCGCGCGTGCCGGCGTTTCCCGGCGCGAACCACAGGCGCGGCCGATGTGGGGAGCGGGCCAGCGCCCACCCCAGAGCGTGCTCCCGCCCTCCACTGCCGATAACCAGGATCCGGATAGCGCCGCCCCCACCTGAATGTTCGCCTTTCGGACCAAGAAGCGGCCTGACAGGCAGGTATCCGGTCAGATTATGCTGCAGGAGGCGCACTCTTGCAAGAAGGAAAACATAAAAGTTCGGAATTCCCGGACCGTCTCCGCGAAAAACTGGGTGGGAAAGGAAACGGGAGGCCCGGCGATGGGCCTCCCGTGAACAGACGGGTTCCGGAGCGTACTACATGGGCGGCATGGACGGGGTGCCTGCGCCCTCCTTCTCCTCCTCCGGCTTCTCCACGACCATCGCCTCGGTCGTCAGCATCAGCCCCGCGATACTGGCCGCGTTTTGCAGGGCCGAGCGCACAACTTTGGCCGGGTCGACGATGCCGGCCTTCATCATCTCCACGAACTTTCCGGACAGCACGTCGTAGCCGAACCCGGCCGGCTGCTGCCGCATCTGCTCGACGATGATCGAACCCTCCTGACCAGCGTTGACCGCCAGCTGCCGGGCCGGATCCTCCAAGGCGCGGCGAACAATGCCCACGCCCATGGCCTCGTCGCCCGGCGCGTCGACCCCTTGCAGGCCCTTGGCCGCGGTGACCAGCACCGTCCCCCCGCCGGAGACGATCCCCTCCTCCACCGCGGAGCGGGTAGCCCGCAGCGCGTCTTCGGTGCGGGTCTTGCGGTACTTCAACTCCGCCTCGCTGGGGGCGCCGACCTTGATCACGGCGACGCCGCCGACGAGCTTACCCAGCCGCTCCTGCAACTTCTCCCGGTCGTAGTCCGACTCGGTCTCGTCGACCTGCTTGCGCAGTTGCTGGACGCGCTTCTGGATCTCGTCCTGGCTGCCGGCGCCGCCGACGATGATCGTCTCCTCCTTGCGCACCTTCACCTGGCGCGCCCGGCCGAACAGCTTGATCTCGGCGTTCTCCAGCTTCATCCCCACCTCTTCGCTGATCACCTGGCCGCCGGTGAGGATGGCGATGTCCTGCAGGATGGCCTTGCGCCGGTCGCCGAAGGCGGGGGCCTTCACCGCCACCGCGGAAAGCGTGCCGCGCAGCTTGTTTACGACCAGCGTGGCCAGGGCCTCACCTTCCACGTCCTCGGCGATGATCAACAGCGGCCGGCCGACCTGCACGACCTTCTCCAGCAGCGGCAGCAGGTCTTTCACGGCGCTGATCTTCTTGTCGGTGATGAGGATGAGCGGCTCTTCCAGGACCGCTTCCATCTTCTCGGGGTCGGTGATGAAGTACGGGGAAATGTAGCCCTTGTCGAACATCATCCCCTCGACGACCTCCACCGTCGTCTCAATCCCCTTGGACTCCTCGACGGTGATGACGCCATCCTTGCCCACCTTGTCCATGGCGTCGGCGATGAGCGTGCCAATCGCGGGGTCGTTGGCGGAGATGCTGGCGACGTAGGCGATCTCCTCCTTGGTCTCCAGCGGCTTGGCCACCGACTTGATGTGCTCGACGACCGCCGCCACCGCCTTGTCGACGCCGCGCTTCAAGGCCATGGGGTTGGCCCCGGCGGCGACCATCTTCAGGCCGTCGCGGATGATCGCCTGTGCCAGGATGGTCGCCGTGGTGGTCCCGTCGCCGGCCACGTCCTCCGTCTTGGTGGCCACCTCGCGGACGAGCTGGGCGCCCGCGTTCTCAAAGGGATCTTCCAGTTCGATCTCCTTGGCCACGGTCACGCCGTCGTGCGTGATCGTGGGGGAGCCGAACTTCTTTTCCAGCACGACGTTGCGGCCCTTGGGGCCGAGCGTGATGCGTACCGCGTTGGCGAGCTTGATCACGCCGCGCTCCATCGCGCGCCGCGCGTCTTCGTTGTACGCGAGAATCTTCGGCACTGCCGTCACCTCCGTCGCAGCATGCGCACCGCTCAGACCTTGGCCGGGGTCTTCTCCACCACGGCGAGGATGTCGCTCTGGCGCAGAATCAGGTACTCCTGGTCTTCAATCTTAATCTCGCCGCCGGCGTACTTGGCGAAGAGCACCCGGTCGCCGACCTGCACGTCCAGCGGCAGACGCCGCTTCCCGTCCTCGTCCCACTCCCCCGGACCGACGGCGACAACCTCACCGTGCTGGGGCTTCTCCTTGGCGGTGTCGGGCAGCACGATCCCGCCCTTGGTCCGCTCTTCTTCCTCCAACGGTTTGACGACGACACGGTCGCCCAGTGGTCGAAGCTGCATTCCCTGCTCCCTCCTTCTATGTACCCCGGCCGCCGTTGCGGCCGGGGAATGGGCATGCCCCGCCGGGGGGCCGGGGCGCTGGGTCACGCCTGGGATTAGCACTCGGAATCGTCGAGTGCTAACACCCGTAATGGTAGGCAGGGGGGACGGACGATGCAAGCCCCTTTTTGCCGGCCAGGGAGTCATGCGCCCGGCACCCGCGGGCCAGAGAGTGTGAACGATGGGAATCAGGGGTCCGGGAGCCTCTGGGATTGTAACAGCGGCGTAATCGGCCTTGCCCACAGGTTTGTGCACATTATCCACAGGCCCGTCCTGGCCGTCCAAGGGCGAACATTCGCCCAACCTCGGCCGGCAGGATGCCCGGGGAACAGGAACGAGGTACTCCGTTCGGGGGAGATCTCAGGCCAGGGGGAGGTCCGCGGCGACGGAAAGATCCCACCCGTCGGCCTCCCCGCGGAGCAGCCGGGCGGCCCCGGCGGCAGCAATCATGGCAGCATTGTCCGTGCAGAGGACGGGTGGGGGGATCAGCAGCGGAAGGCCCCGGCGCGCCGCCTCCGCCTCCGCGCGCTGCCGCAGCAGGGTATTCGCCGCGACCCCGCCGGCCAGCATGACGCTCTGCGGGTGGTGCTCGTCAACGGCGCGGAAAAGTTTGGCTACCAGCACCTCGGCGACAGCGCGGCGGAAACTGGCCGCAAAGTCGCGCCCGAATTCCTCGTCCGCCGGATGGGCGCGCCAGGCGCGCAGCGCCGCGGTCTTCAGCCCGCTGAACGAGAAGTCGTAGCCCCCCTCGGCGAAGGGGAAGGGCAGCGGCACACGGTCAGGGTGCCCGCCGGCGGCCAGCCGGTCCAGGGGCGGCCCGCCCGGGTAGCCCAGTCCCATCATCCGGCCGACTTTGTCGAAGGCTTCACCGGCCGCGTCGTCCCGCGTCCGGCCGAGAATCTCGTATTGGCCTTCGTCACGCATCAGGACCAGGTCGGTGTGCGCGCCGGAGACGATCAATACGATGGCGGGCAGCGACCACGGCGGCCGGTCGAGGCGGTTGGCGAAGATGTGCCCCTCCAGATGGTTCACGCCGACGAGCGCCAGGCCGCGGGTGTAGGCCAGCGCCTTGGCCGCGGCCATCCCCACCGTCAGGCTCCCCCGCAGGCCCGGGCCGCGGGTGACGGCGATCGCGCCGATGGCACCCAGATCCACCCGCGCCTGCTCCAGCGCCTCGTCCACGACCGGCAGCAGACGCTCGATGTGATGGCGGGAGGCGAGTTCGGGCACCACGCCGCCGAAGCGGCGGTGCAGGTCGGCCTGGGAGGCGATGACGTTGCTGTGGATGCGGAAGTCCGTGCCGACGACGGCGGCGGCCGTTTCGTCGCAGGAGGTTTCGATCCCCAGGAACAGCGTCAAGAGCGGAGCGTCAGGAGCCGAGGAAGGTGGTGCGCAGCGCCTTGTAGCGCTGCTGGAACTCCTCCTCCCAGATGTTGCCGGTCCACATGACGAGGGCGTCTTCCCCGCTGTCGCTGTAGTAGTGGCGCCGCACCCCCACGTCGCGGAACCCGTACTTGCGGTAAAGGTTCTGCGCCACCACGTTGGAACGGCGCACCTCCAGCTGGATCCAGCGGCCGCCGCGTTCACTGACGCGGTCGATTAGCGCGATGAGCAGCCGCTCGCCAATGCCCTGCCCCCGCACCGGCGGATCGACAGCGATGGTCGTGATGTGCGCCTCGTCCATCACGACCCACATCCCGGCGAACCCGACGATGGCATCCTCGCGGCGCGCCACCAGGTAGATGGCAGTACGGTTGTGGTCGAGTTCGTGCGTGTAGGCGTCCCGCGGCCAGGGCGTGGGAAAGGAGCGGCGCTCGATCTCCAAGACCGCCGGGATATCCACCGCGCCCATCGGCGCGATCTCAACGCGGGTAATCTCTTTGACCATGGGACGCTTCCCGTATAATACCGCATTGTGTCCACCCCGCAGCCACCCGGCACCTTTCGTTCGGGAGACACCCTCGCAGTCCTAGGCGACGGCGGGGCGGCGGCCGTAGACCGGGGCCAGCCGGTAGGGATCGTCCCGCTGGCCCGCCAGCAGCCGTTCCCTACCCAGCGCGGCGACCAGCGCGGCGCGCGGCGTCCACAGGGCGGATGGCGCCGGACGGCCCTCCGGTACGGTCCGCATGATCACGTCCGGCCAGCGCGCCAGCCCGTCGCCCAGCAGCAGGATCGGTTCGCCTCCCGGGACGAGCTCGCCGAGCATCTCCGGCGGCAGCACCGTGTCCTCGCGCACGCGGGTGAAATGCTGATCGTCCTCCCGGCGGAAGAGCGCCGCCGCCACCTCGCCCCGCTTGGCGTCGAGCACGGGCATGACTAGGCCGGGTGCGCCGGTCGTTGCCGCCAGCGCCTCGAGCGTGGAGATGCCGGTGACCGGGATGCCGGTGGCGCGCGCCCAGGCGGCCGCGGTGGCGATGCCGATGCGCAGCCCGGTGAACCCGCCGGGTCCCCGCGAGACGGCCAGCCCCTCGATCTGGCCGCGGGTGATCCCGGCATCCGCCAGCACGTGCTCGACCGTCGGCACCAGCCACTCCAGGTGACGCATCGGCACCAGAGCGGTCGATTCGGCGAGCAGGCCCGCCGGGCCGACGACGGCCACGCTGCCGTGGGGGGTTGCGGTCTCCAAGCCGAGAACGAACATGGTCTCTAGACGCCGGCGCGGGCGCCGGCCACCGCCGTTGCGGCCGCGGCCGGCCCGTCGCCTTCGGCGGAAAGGCGCAGGACGCGCTCATCCGGATCCTCGCCGTACGCCATCTTCACGCGCAGCACGGGTGGGCGCAGCAGCCGCGGGACCTTCTCCGCCCATTCAATCACGGTGATCCCGCGCTCGATCAATTCCTCCAGACCCAGGTCGGCCGCCTCCGCCGGCTCAAGCCGGAAGAGGTCTACATGATAGACCAGGACGCGACC
>CAYHPT010000050.1:0-3322 GCA_964358435.1 uncultured bacterium
GGAGTTTCAGGGGCGCGTGGTAGCCGCGCGGCGAGATGAGGGGCGTCCCGGTGCCATCCTGGAACTGGACCGGACCGCCTTCTATCCGACCTCCGGCGGACAACTGCACGATACCGGCATTCTGGCGGATCTGCGTGTGGTCGAAGTGGTCGAGGAAGACAACCGCATTCTCCACCGCGTCGACGGCGCCGGTCCGGTGCAGGCGTTCGTCGGCCGCGACGTCAGCGGCCGCATCGACTGGGAGCGCCGGTTCGATCACATGCAGCAGCACACCGGCCAGCACATCCTCTCGCAGGCCGCGCTGCGCGAACTGGGCGCGGCGACGCTGGCCGTGCACCTGGGCGCGGCGCGCTGCACCGTGGACCTCGACGTGGCGACGTTCGGCGTCGATGAATCCGCGCGCGTGGAAGACGCGGCGAACGCCGTCGTAGTGGAGACCCGCCCGGTCAGCATCCACTTCGTGGATGAGGCGGAGATCGGGCGGTGGGGGCTGCGCCGGCCGCCGCAGAAGTCGGGCACCATCCGCGTCATCGACATTGATGGCTTCGACCGCTCGGCCTGCGGCGGCACCCACGTGCGGGCCACCGGCGAGATCGGGGCGATCGCCATCATCGGGTGGGAGCGGTACAAAGGCGGCGCCCGTGTCGAATTCGTCTGCGGCTGGCGTGCCCTGCGGGATCACCGGGTGAAGACCAGGGCCTTCGCCGACATGAGGCGGGTGCTCTCCGTCAGCGGGCCGGAAGTCGTGGCGGTGGTGGAGCGCCTGGCGGCGCGGGAGCGGGAGACCGCGCGCCGGGCGGAGGAGACCCTGCAGCGTCTCCTCGCGGCGGAAGCCGACCTGCGGCGCCGCACCCTGACGCTGCCGGCTGTGCTCACGGAGGTCGTGACGGGGCGGCAGCTGGATGAAGTGCGCGGTCTGGCCCAGGCGCTGATTCGCGATGGCGGTATCGTTGCGCTGATCGCGACCGACGACGGGCGCGTCGTCTTCGCCCGCTCGGCGGACGTCTCTGTGGACGTCGCGGCGCTGCTGCGGCGGGCTGTGGATCAGTACGGCGGGCGCGGCGGCGGGAGATCCGAGTTCGCCCAGGGAACGCTCACCGACGGGACTGCGGTGCAGGAGGTGCTCGAGACGGCCCGCCGCTGGGCCGCGGAGGCGCTGCGCGGTGCCTGAGATCCCCTTCGTCGAGACCCTGGTGGCCAACCTGCGGCCGCGGGTCGTCCGGCGGACGATCCGCGCCGTGCACCTGCGCAGCGTCTCGCTGCTCAAGTCGGTAGACCCGCCGGTCTCGGGCCTCCAGGGCGCGACGATCCAGGGCGTGCGGCGGCGGGGGAAACTCGTCCTCTGCGACCTCTCCGGCGCGCTCGTCATGATCATCCATCTTAAGCGCGACGGCCGGCTGGCGGTCGTCCCCTCGAAGCAACACGCGACGAAGGACGTAGCACTGATCCTCCAGCTCGACGGCGGCGAAGACCTGCGACTGATTGAGTTGGGACCAAAGAAGCGTGCCGGTCTGTACGTCCGGCGGGCAGAGGAGGTCGAGCAGACCGAGCCGGTCGGCGGCCTGGGCGGAGAGCCGCTGGAGGCGGCGTTCACCCCGGCAGCCTTCGCCGCGATGCTCGGTCAGGCGAAGATGCAGTTGAAGCGCTTCCTGGGGACGCAGCGGTACCTGGCCGGGATCGGCAACGCCTACGGCGACGAGATCCTCTGGGAAGCGCGGCTGTCCCCGTTCGCTCCGACGCAATCCTTGAAGGCGGAGGAGCGGTCACGTCTCTACGCGGCGATCCGTGACGTTCTGCCGCGGTCGATCGCCGAGCACCGCGCCCACTTCGGCGACGATCTACCGATGCGCGAACCGGTGGACCTTTTACGCGTGCACCGGCGGGCGGGCGCGGCGTGCCCCCGCTGCGGCACTCCCGTCGCCGCCGTCTACTTCAGCGAGAAGGAAACCTACTACTGTCCCGGCTGCCAGACCGGCGGCAAGGTCTATGCCGACCGCCGCTTGTCCCGTCTGCTGAAATAGGGAACCTCCGAGGGCACTCTGACGATACGCATGATCAACACGGACCGCCTCACCCGCCTCCTCGCCGATCTGGTGCGCCACAACTCCATCAACCCGGATCTGGTTCCCGGGGCGCCCGGCGAAGGAGCCGTCGCCGCCTTCCTGTATCAGTACTGCCGCGGCGCCGGGCTCGAGGCGGAGATCCGGGAGGTCGCGCCCGGCCGCGCCAACGTGATCGCGCGGCTGCGCGGACGAGGCGAGCAGCCCGCCCTGCTGCTCAACGGCCACATCGACACGGTGGGCGTGGACGCCATGACCATCGACCCCTTCGATCCGGTCATCCGGGACGGGCGGCTCTACGGGCGCGGTGCCTTCGACATGAAGGGCGGGGTCGCCGCGATGGTGGAAGCCACGCTGGCCGTGGTGGCCCAGGGACCACCGCCCGGTGACGTGGTGCTGGCGATGGTCGCGGATGAGGAGTACGCGAGTCTGGGGACGCAGGCGGTCGTCCGCGACGTGGCGGCGGGGGCGGCGATCGTCACCGAACCCACGGCGCTCAGCGTCTGCGTCGCGCACAAGGGCTTCGCCTGGATCACCGTGGAGACCGCGGGCCGCGCCGCGCACGGCAGCCGGTACGCCGAGGGCGTGGACGCGATCGCGCAGATGGGACGGGTGCTCGCCGAACTGGAGCGCCTGGAGAAGGACGTCTTCCCGCGCCGCGCCCACCCGCTGCTCGGGCGCCCCTCCGTGCACGCGGCGCTGATCGAAGGCGGGCAGGGCCTCAGCACGTACCCCGACCGCTGCCGGCTGCAGATCGAGCGGCGCACCCTCCCGGCGGAGACGCCGGACGACGTGACCGCGGAGATGGATACGCTGCTGGCGGGCCTGCGTCGCGCCGATCCGGCCTTTCAGGCCTTATGGGCGCTGACCCTGTTCCGCCCGGGGCTGGAGATCTCGCCCGACGCTCCGGTGGTGCGTGCCGTCAGGAGGGCCGCCGAGCAGGTGCTGCATCGCGCGCCCGCGCTCGTCGGCGAATCCCCCTGGTTGGACTCGGCGCTGCTGGCTGCGGCGGGCATCCCCACGGTGATCTTCGGCCCCGCCGGCGCAGGCGCGCACGCGGCGGTGGAGTGGGTTGACCTGTCATCGGTGGCGGCGACCGCGGAGGTTTTGGCCCGCGTGCTCACGACATGGGGGGAGGAGCGATGATCGTCGGGGTGCAGGACGTCTACTACTTCGTGCAGGACATGCAGCGGGCGCTGCGCTTCTATCGCGACGCCCTGGGGCTGCCGGTGACGTCCGAGAGCGACCACTGGACCACGCTG
>CAYHPT010000050.1:3422-7100 GCA_964358435.1 uncultured bacterium
TCGCGACGCCCTGGGGCTGCCGGTGACGTCCGAGAGCGACCACTGGACCACGCTGCGGGTCGATGACATCCGCGCGACCGTGGCGCGTCTGCAGGCAGCCGGGGTGAAGTTCCTCGGACCGATCGACGACGCGTCGTGGGGCCGCACCGTCCCCTTCGAAGATCCCGACGGCAACGTGCTGAAGTTGATGCAGCCGGCCCCGTAACCGATGCGTCTGCTCACACTGCTCTCGGACTTCGGTGCCCGATCACCGTACCCCGCGGCGATGAAGGCGGTCGTCGCCGCGCGTGTGGATGCGCAATTCGTGGACATCAGCCACGACGTGCGGCGGCACGATGTGCGGGAGGGGGCGTTTCTCCTGGCCTCCGTCGCGCCCTTCTGCCCGGCCGGCACGGTCCACCTGGCCGTGGTCGATCCCGGCGTGGGGACGACGCGCCGGCCGCTGGTGGTGGTCGCGGGTGGGCAGTATTTCGTCGGACCCGACAACGGCCTGCTTCTGCCGGCAGCGCGCCGTCTCGCGATGCCGCAGGCCTACCACCTTGATCCCGCCGTCGGTCTGCCGTCCGTGTCCTCGACCTTTCAGGGCCGCGACCTCTTCGCCCCCGCAGCGGCACGCCTGCTGCTGGGCGAACCACCCGCACGCCTCGGCCGTCACCTTGATGATCCAGTGGAACTGGTGTGGGTCCGCGGTGAGTGGCGCGGCGATGCCTTGAACGGCGAGGTGGTCTACGTCGATCCCTTCGGCAACCTCATCACCAGTATCCCGGAGGAGATCGTCCCACGTGATGCGACCTTCACCCTGCGCACGGCCCGCCGCGCACACCGGGTGCGCCGGCACGCGACCTACGGCACGGGGAGGCCGGGTGAACTCCTCCTGGTGCCGGGGAGTGAGGGGTTGCTGGAGATCGCGGTCCGCGAGGGCGACGCGGCCGCGCGGACCGGCCTGCGCGCTGGATCATCCGTGCACCTGCGGCTGATCCGCGGGCGGCGGGTCGGCTCGCCCGCGGCGAGGAAGAAAGGCGTAGGCGGGCGCGTTGGCGGGAATGTACAATAGGCCGGAAGCGAGGACGGTTGACGGTGCCGGACATCAGTCTGACCATCGCGTTTGCCGCCGGGCTGTTGGGGTTTCTCTCCCCCTGTATCGTGCCGCTGATTCCCGGATACATCTCCTTCGTGTCGGGTCTCTCCCTGGAGGAGATGAAGGCGGCGGAGCGGCGCAAGCATGCGGGGCGCGTACTTCTGGCGACGCTGCTCTTCGTCATGGGCTTCGCCTTCATCTTTACCGCGCTGGGGGCGTCGGCTTCGCTGCTCGGGAACTTCATCCTGTCCAACCGCCTCTGGCTCAGCCGCATCGGCGGCGTCCTGGTGATCGCCCTGGGCCTGGCCGTCCTGCTGAAAGTCCCGGCGCTCTACCGGGAGCGCCGCTTCCACCTGACCCGCCGGCCGCTCGGCCTCGTCGGCGCGTTCCCCGTCGGTATGGCCTTCGGCTTCGCCTGGACGCCGTGTGTGGGCCCGGTGCTGACAGCGGTGCTGACGCTGGCCGCCCAGGAACAGAACACGCAGCGCGGGGCGCTCCTGCTGTTTACCTACGCGCTCGGCCTGGGCGTACCGTTTCTCCTGGCGGCGCTTTTGATCACCCTGGCCTTCGACCTGTCCTGGCTGCGCCGCTACAGCCGGCCGATCACGGCCGTCAGCGGGGTCTTCCTGGTCATCATGGGTGTGGCCCTGGTGACCGATGCGCTGTTCACGCTGAATACCTGGATCCTGCGCCTGTTTCTCTTCCGGCCAGCGCTCTAGCCGCCGGATCTCAGACCTGCCGCCGGATCTCAGACCTGACGATGGAGGAGTGTTGGTGACACTCACGGGGAAGATGCGACACCTCCTGTTGCTGGCGATCGTGGTCGCGGTCGCCACCCTCCCGCCGGCCACGCGCGCGGCCAACGCCGACGCCGGCCTGGTGCTGGAAGCGATGCAGGTGCTGGATGAGGAGTACGTCGATCAGGCGCGCGTGGAACGCGTGCGCCTCCTTAATGTGGCGCTGGACGGGATCAAGGCGGCCTTGAGCGCCGCCGCCGTCCCGGCGAAGTTTGCCCCGGTCGCCTCCGGCACACCGGCGGCCGAGGCGGACAGGATTTTCCGTGCCGCGTTTGAGGCGGCCCTCACCGCCGCCGCGGGGAAGTTCTCGCCGCGGGAGCTTGCCTACGCCGCGATCATCGCGATCACCAATTCGCTCAAAGACTCCCACACCGGGTTCCTCACCCCGGAGCAGTATCGCGAGCGCATCGCCCGGCAGCGCCAGCAGGCGGGTTTCGCCGGGGTGGGCATGGTCGTACTCCCCAAGGCCGGGCGCTTCTACGTCTGGCAGATCATTCCCCGCAGCCCCGCGGAGCGCCTGGGGGTGCGGCCGCTCGACCGAATCGTCCGGGTGAACGACACCCCCACCGGGGGCATGACCTCCGAGCAGGTGGTCTCCATGATCCGCGGCCCGGCGGGGACCGCGGTGGCGGTGACCTTCGAGCGGGCCGGCCGCAGCGGGAGCTTCGCCATCACGATCACGCGGGCGCCGATCGTGGTGCCGCCGATCTTCGCCGCCCGGATGATCGAGCCGGGGATCGGCTACATTTACCTCTATGAGTTCTCCCAGGGATCGGCGCGGGAACTCCGCAGCGCCATCCAGCAGCTGCTGGGCCGGGGGATGCGCGCGCTGGTGCTCGATCTGCGCAGCGACATCGGCGGCTTTCTCCACGAACTGCGGGACGTGATGAACCTCCTGCTGCCCCGCGGGGTGCCGGTGTACCAGTTGATCACGAGCCGGGGGACGGAGGTCGTGCGCACGAGCCGCACCCCGTTCCTGCCGGCGTCCATGCAGCTGGTAGTGCTGGCGAATGAAGGAACGGCGTCGGCCTCAGAACTGCTGGCGGCGGCCGTGGTTGAGCATCAGCGGGGGACGCTGGTGGGCGTCAAGACCGCCGGCGCGGTGGAGGCCAGCACACTGCTGGAACTCTCTGACGGCTCGGCGCTCAGCGTGACCATCCGCCGGCTGACCAGCGGGAAGGGCAAGCGGCTGGAGGGCGCAGGGGTGACGCCGGAGATCGTCCTGGACCTCTCCTCTGAGGATTTCCTGCAGGGCCGCGACATGCAATTGGCACGGGCCGTACAGATTGCTCGCCAGCGCCTCTCGCGCACCGCCGCCTCGCCCTCGCCCGTACCGACGACTCGATAGCGTCCGCCCCGCGGAGCCGGTCCCGCCGACAGCGGGCGCCCACGCAGGCGCCTCCCCGGCCCGCGGAGAATTCTTCCATATTAAATACGCCATCTCCATTCCCGCACCATTGGGGTTTCCGATGCCGATCGACGCTCCGGCGCTCGCCGACGAAATCGAACGCCAGCGACCGTCGCTGGTGGGTCTCCTCGCCTCGCTGGTCCGCACCGACACCACGAACCCTCCGGGCGACACGCGGCGCGCCATCGATTTGGTGGGCGCCCGCTTCCGGAAACTCGGGCTGGACTTTCAACTCCTGGCCGAGGATCCGAAGAAACCGAACCTCCTGCTGCGGCTCGGGTCCGGCCGACCGGAACTGCTCTTCAACACGCACATGGACACGGTGCCGCCGGGCGACCGCAGCACCTGGCGGCACGATCCGCTCGGCGCACAGATCGAAGGGACCCGTCTCTTCG
>CAYHPT010000051.1:0-1374 GCA_964358435.1 uncultured bacterium
TTCCGGATGAGGTGGAGGACCGCATCGAGGCTGTCCTCGGGAAGAACAACCCTGGCCCCGTCGGCGCGGAGGTCGGCCGGGTGCGCGACCTGCCGCAGGCGGAGGACCTTTATCTGGACTACCTGCTCGGCCTGGGCCTGCGGCCACAGCCCCGACTGCGCGTCGTCGTGGACTGCGCCTTTGGGGCGGCCTACCGGATCGCGCCCCGTCTGTGGCAGGCGCTGGGCGCGGAGGTCATCGCGCTGCACGCGGAGGCCGATGGCGCGCGGATCAACGTCGGCTGCGGGTCCACGCACCCGGCCCAACTGCAGCAGGCCGTGGTCGCGGCCGGCGCGCAGGTCGGGTTCGCCCACGACGGCGACGCCGACCGCGTGATCGCCGCAGACGAGCGCGGCGAGGTCGTGGACGGCGACGTGATCATGGCGATCTGCGCCCGCTACCTGGCGGCGCGCGGCGCGCTGCCGGGCGGCGTGGTCGTGGCCACGGTGATGAGTAATATGGGCCTGGAGCGACTGCTGGCCGGCGAGGGGATCCCGCTGGAACGGACGCGGGTCGGCGACCGCTACGTCCTCGAACGGATGCAGCAGATCGGCGCGGCACTCGGCGGCGAGCAGAGCGGCCACGTCATCTTCCTGGATAAAGCGACGACCGGCGACGGTCTGGTCACCGCGCTGCACCTGGTGCACATCATGCGCGAGACCGGGGAGCCGCTTTCGCGGTTGGGCGCCGGGTTCCACCGCTTCCCGCAGGTGCTGCGCAACGTCAGCGTCGCCGACCGGGCGGCGTGGGAAGAGGACGCAGAGGTGCGGGCCGCCATTGCTGCCGCGGAGGAGCGGCTGCGCCGGCGCGGCCGCATCCTGGTGCGGGCCAGCGGCACTGAACCGCTGGTGCGGGTGATGGTGGAGGCGGAGGAGGCGGAGGAGGCGGACGGCGTCGCCCGGGCGGTGGCGGAGGTCATCGCCCGGCGCCATGGGGGTCCGGTTGCCGGCGAGAGCCGGGCCGGGTAAGGTGGGGAAGATGTCCGCGCTCACGCGACTGCCCACGCCCGTGGACCTGCTCGGCGTGCCGGTCCACCCGCTCACCCTGGCGGAGGCGGTGGCGTACCTGGCGGAGGCGATCGCGCGCCGGCGGCCCACCACGGTGGTCTCGCTCAACGGCGCGCTCTTGATGCGCGTGCGCCGCGACCCCCAGGCGCGGGAGGCCGTCCGCGCCGCCACGCTGGTGATCCCCGACGGGATCGGCGTGCTACTGGCGGCACGCATCCTGGGACTGCCCGTCCGCCGGCGCGTGGCCGGCGTCGATCTGGCCGAGACGCTCTGCGCCGCGGTCGCGCCACGGCGCGGCCGGGTCTTCCTGCTGGGCGCGGCCCCCGGC
>CAYHPT010000051.1:1384-6998 GCA_964358435.1 uncultured bacterium
GCCGACGCCGCGGCGGCCCAATTGCGGCAGCGCTGCCCGGGCCTCGAAGTGGTCGGCACCGCGCACGGGTTCTTCCCGCCGGAGGACGAACCGGCGCTGCTCGCGCGCATCCGCCAGGCCGCTCCGGACATCCTGCTGGTCGCCTTTGGTGCGCCCCGCCAGGAGGACTGGATACGGCGGCACGCACCGTCGCTGTCCGTGCCGGTGCTGGTGGGTGTCGGCGGGACGCTCGACGTGCTCGCCGGGCGGACGCGCCGCGCGCCGCGCTGGGTGCAGGGCGCCGGCCTGGAGTGGCTCTACCGGATGGTCCGCGAGCCGTGGCGGTGGAGTGTGGTCAAAACCATCCCGCCGCTCTTTCTCGTCGCGCTGCGCGAACGGTTCCGCGGCGGACGAGGCGGCCGGGCGCGGCCTGGCGCGCCGCCAGGAACGGAACCGGGTGGCCGGCGAAATGAGAATCGGAGTGCGCATCCGGCGGAAGGTATGAGTGAGAAGGAGGTGAGAGCCGCCACCGAGTGATGGTGTCGTGCCGCAGCGCCTGAACCGTATGCGACCAGCGTACGGTTGACGAGGGAGGGGACCTCGGAAGATTCGGCGGGTGACCCTAGGCCTGGTCCGGGCCTGCACGGCCTCCACTCCATAACGCCACGGAGATCGGAGGAAAGGGGAGGCGACAAACCCCGGCGGCAACGCCGGCCCAACCGCCCCCCGGGACGCCACGGCGACCAATCTGGGTATGTCCTGGTTGACACCCGCTGAGCGGAGGTCTCTCTATGTGTGGCATTATCGGCTATGTCGGCTATCGTGACGCGCTCCCGATCCTGCTGGACGGGCTGCGCCGCCTGGAGTACCGCGGCTACGACTCCGCGGGCGTGGCGGTGCTGGAGGACGGGCAGATCGTGGTGCGCAAGGCCGCCGGGAAGTTGGCCCGACTGGCGGAGCTCACCGAGCGCGCCCCGGTGCGCGGGCATGTGGGAATCGGGCACACCCGGTGGGCCACGCACGGCGTCCCCACCGACGAGAACGCCCACCCGCATACTGACTGCAGCGGGGGGATCGTGGTCATCCACAACGGGATCATCGAGAACTTCCTCCCCCTGCGCGAGCGGCTGCAGCACCACGGGCACCGCTTCCGTTCAGACACGGACACCGAAGTCATCGCCCACCTCATCGAGGAGGCCTACGCCAGCCTGCCGGAGACGTCCGAGCGGCTGGAGACGGCGGTGCGGCAGGCCATCGCCCAGACGACCGGCGCCTACGCCATCGTGGTGCTGGCGCGCGAGCACCCCGACCGCATCGTCGCGGTGCGCCAGATCAGCCCGCTGATCGTCGGCCGGGGGCGCGGCGAGACGATGCTCGCCTCCGACGTGCCGGCGCTGCTGCCCCACACTCGCGAGGTGATGATCATCGAGGACGGGGAGATGGCCATCCTCACGCCGGAGCGCGTCACCATCACCGACCTGGCGGGGACGCCGCGCCACCGCCCGGTGGAGCACATCACCTGGGACGCGGAGATGGCGGAGAAGGGCGGCTACCCGCACTTCATGCTCAAGGAGATCCACGAGCAGCCCCGGGCCCTCAGCGACACGATTATGGGGCGGCTGGACGTGGAGGGGCGGGTGGAACTGGAAGGGGTCCAGGCGCCTGCGGAATTCGTCACCGCCCTGGACAAGGTCTGGATGACCGCCTGCGGCACGGCCTACCACGCCGCGCTGGTGGGGCGCTGGCTGATCGAGCACCTGGCCCGCATTCCCGTGGAGGTGGACCTGGCCAGCGAGTTCCGCTATCGTGATCCCCTGGTGGCGGGGACGACATGGGCGATCGCCATCAGCCAGTCGGGCGAGACCGCGGACACGCTGGCGGCGGCCCGCGAGGCCCGGCGCCGCGGCTCCCGGCTGCTGGCCGTCACCAACGTCGTCGGCAGCACCCTGGCCCGCGAAGCGGACGACCTGCTCTACATCCGCGCCGGTCCGGAGATCGCGGTGGCCAGCAGTAAGGCCTACCTGACCATGCTGGCGGCGCAGATCATGCTGGCGATCGACCTGGGGCAGCGGCGGGGCACCGCCTCGCCCGAGTTGCTGACCGACCTGATCCACGGGCTCCGCGCCCTCCCGGGCAAGGTGCAGGCCGCCTTGGCGCTGGAAGAGAACGTCACCGAACTGGCCCGCCGCTACCGCGACGTGGAGCACGTCTTCTTCATCGGGCGGGGCCTGGACTACCCCGTAGCCATGGAAGGGTCGCTCAAGCTCAAAGAGATCTCCTACGTGCACTCGGAGGCCCTGGCCGCGGGCGAGTTGAAGCACGGCACGCTGGCCCTGGTTACTCCCGGGGTGCCGGGCTTCGCCCTGGTCACCCTAGGGCATGTGTACGTGAAGTCCGTGTCGAATATTCAGGAGGGGAAGGCGCGCGGCGCGGAGGTGATCGCGGTGGCCTACGAGGACGATCAACTGATCGGCCGCTCCGTTGACCAGGTGATCCGCATCCCGCGGGTGCACGACCTGCTGGCGCCCGTGGTGGCGATCGTCCCGTTGCAGCTCCTCGCCTACCACGTGGCGCGGGAGCGCGGCCACGACATCGACCAGCCGCGCAACCTGGCCAAGAGCGTGACGGTGGAATGAGCGAGGCGGCCGGCGAGATCGACGACGAGCTGCTGCGCATCCTGGCCTGTCCGGTGGACAAATCCCCGGTGGAACGGCGCGGCGACCGCATCGTCTGCACGCGCTGCGGCCGGCGCTACCCCATCCGGGACGGCATCCCCATCATGCTCGCCGAGGAAGCGGAGGTGCCCTAACGGACATCGTCGGCATCGGCGTGGACATCGTGGAGGTGGATCGGCTGCGCGCCGCGCTGGCCCGCTGGGGTGACCGCCTGCTCTATCGGCTCTTCACGAAAGGAGAGCTCGCCCGCGCCCGCCCCGGTCAGGCCCGGCCGCAGCGCCTGGCCGCTCGGTTCGCCGCGAAAGAGGCGGTGATGAAGTCACTGGGCGTGGGCTGGCGCGGCGTGGGTTGGCAGACCATCGAGATCCGTACCGACCCGCAGGGCAAGCCCACCGTCGTGCTGCACGGATCGGCGCGGCGGCTGGCGGACGACCTGGGAGTCGCGGAGGTTCTGGTCTCGCTGACACACAGCGGCGCGCTGGCCGTCGCCAGTGCGATCGCGCTGCGGCGCTGAATCTGATCGAGACCGCTACGGGGTGAACGCGAAGGGAATACGAAGAGGGGCGCTCGCTTTTCTCCGGCTTTTCACCGTCTTCGGCCGCACCGCCGGTTCCTACCGCCACCGAGGCTGATCTCGGGGAGTTACCCCCCCAAGAAAACCTGCCGGGCTATCGGAGTCCACGTGCGCGGCGTTTGAGTCGGCTATTTCGCCGTTAGGCTTGCGCCCCTCTAGGTGTGACCGTAACATCGGGGGAATATCGCGTCAATCCCGAACCTTCGTTCCTTGACTGTGCATCGTGTGGATATGTGGGGCTGTGGGCGCTGTGGATAGTGTGGACAAGGTGCACGCACCTCGGTGGCATCCTGCTGGCACGCACCTCGGTGGCATCCTGCTTGCAAGGAGAGCGTCGCGCCGCCGGGGAAACACACCCTCGTATGTATGTCGTGACGAGCGCGGAGATGGCCGAACTCGACCGCCGGGCGGAGGAGGAGTTCGGCGTCCCCACCGCGCTGCTGATGGAGAACGCCGGGCGCCGCGTGGCGGAGGTCGTGCACGCGATGGTCTCGCCCGGGGGGCGGCGCTGTGTCGTGCTGGCCGGCAAGGGCAGCAACGGCGGCGACGGCCTGGTCGCGGCGCGCCACCTGGCGGCGCGGGGCTGGAAGGTCGACGTGCTGCTCCTGGCGCGGGAGGATGAGATCAAGGGCGAGGCCCGGCGGAACATGACGCTGGCGCGCGAGGCGGGGGTGGAGGTCATGCCGGTGAACAGCATGGCCCTGGCTGGCGCGCGGGAGCGGCTTTCCGGGGCGGCCATGATCATCGACGCGATTTTCGGCACGGGGTTTCACGGCAGCCCGATGGGGCTGGCCGCGCAGTTGATCGAAGCGGCGAACGCGGCCTCCGCCCCGGTCGTGGCGGTGGACATCCCCTCCGGCGTGGAAGCGGACGGCGGCGCGATCCGAGGCGCGGCGATCACTGCGGCCGCCACCGTGACGATGGGCTGGCCCAAGGTAGGCCTCCTCGTCTACCCGGGGGCCGGGCGCACCGGCCGCCTCTATGTCGCCGACATCGGGTATCCCGCGGCGTTGCTGGAGCGGTTTCGTCCCACCACGCACGTCGTCACGCCGGAGATGGTGCGGGACGCTGTGCCGCCCCGTCCGGCAGACGGCCACAAGGGGACCTTCGGGCGCGTGCTGGTCTGCGCCGGGTCCGTCGGCTTCACGGGCGCGCCGTCGCTGTGCGCCCTGGGGGCGCTGCGCGCCGGGGCGGGACTGGTCACGCTGGCGGTGAGTGCAGCGATCTATCCTAGCGTCGCCGCGCGCGAATTTGAGGCGATGCCGCACCCGCTGCCCGATGAGGATGGGGGAGTGGGGGAGAGCGCCTGGGAGCGCCTGAGCGCGCTGGCGGCGGACGCCGACGTCGTGGCGGCGGGGCCAGGTCTGGGCCGCCGGCCGGGCGTCGCCGCGCTGGTGCGGCGCCTGCTGGCGGAGAGCAAGATCCCACTGGTACTCGACGCGGACGCGCTCAATGTCCTGGCCGGAGCCGAGCAGGTGCTGGCGCGGAGCAAGGCGCCGAAGGTCCTTACACCCCATCCGGGTGAAATGGCCAGACTGCTGAACTCCACGGCCGCCGCGGTGCAGGAGGACCGGCTGCGCGCGGCGCGGGAGGCGGCGCGCAAGTTTGCCGCGGTCGTCGTGCTCAAAGGCGCGCGCACCGTCGTCGCCGCGCCGGACGGCCAGGCCTACATCGTGCCCACGGGCAATCCGGGGATGGCCACCGGGGGGATGGGCGACGTCCTCACCGGCGTCGTCGCCGCGCTGGTCGGCCAGCGGATGCCGCTACTTGGCGCGGCCTGGGCCGGCGCCTATCTCCACGGTCTCGCCGGCGACCTGGTAGCGGAGACGACGGGGTTGGCGGGGATGCTGGCGCGCGAAGTCGCCGACGCGGTGCCGCGGGCGCGCCTGGCCGTCCAGAGCGGCCCGGTCCCGGGATCGATCCAGACGCTGTCGTGAGCGACCCCTTGACCGCGCAGACCCGGCGCGTGTGGGCCGAGATCGACCTGGACGCGATCGCGCAGAACCTCACCACGATCGCGCGCCTCGTCTACCCGGCGCGCGTCATGGCCGTGGTCAAGGCGGACGCCTACGGACACGGGGCGGTGGCGGTGGCGCGCACGGTCGAAGCCGCGGGCGCGGCGGCGCTGGGGACGTCGTCGGTCTCCGAGGGGCTGGTCCTGCGCGAGGCCGGGGTGGGTCTCCCTATCGTCGTCCTCGGTCCGGCGCCGGGCGAGGAGGAGGCGGCGCTGGCCGCGGACCTGGCGCTGACCGTGGTCGATGAAGAGGGACTGCGCGCCGCGGCCGAGACCGCCAGGCGCCTCGGGGCCGCCGCGCGGGTGCACATCAAAATGGACACCGGGATGACGCGCCTGGGGATCGATCCACAGGCGCTCACCACTCTGCTG
>CAYHPT010000052.1:0-6900 GCA_964358435.1 uncultured bacterium
GCCGCATCGGGCCAGTGGCCACGCTGCTCAAGACCACCGGGACGCCGGGACCGACGGGGGAACCTGCGTTCAGGAGCACCCGGGTGACGACTCCGTCAAAGGGCGCCCGCAACTGGGTTCGGGCCACCCGGGCGGTTGCGGCGCGGAGTGCGGCCCGGGCCTGCTCCACTCGGGCCCGCCCGGCGGCTGCGGCAGACTCGGCCTGCCGGACGTTGGCGCGTGCCGCCTGCCAGGCCGCCTCCGCCTGGCGGGTCTGCTGTACGGCGACGGCGATCGCTTCCGGTCGGGCCCCGGCCCGCAGGAGGTCCCGCTGTGCCACCGCCTGCCGGTAGCGGGCCTCGCCACTCTCCACCTGCGTCCGTGCCGCGTCCAGCTGGGCCTGGCTGACCGCGCCGTCGCGGAAGAGCTGCTGGGTCCGCTCCAGGGTCCGCCGCGCCTCCTCCAGGGCCGCGCGGGCCACCTCGACCGCGGCATCGGCCTGCTGCAGTTCCCCCGGCTGCGGGCCGGCCCGCAGCTGCGCCAGGGTGGCCTGCGCCCCGCGGTAGGCGGCCTCTGCCTGATCGACGTGGCGGCGGGCCGACTCCACTGCCGCCGCGGCGCGCTCTGCCTCCCGCTCCGCGGCCCTGAGCGCATCCTCCGCCTGGTCCGCCGCCGCCCGGACCTCGTCTTCGTCCACGGCGGCGATGAGCGTGCCTGCGGGGAGGGCGTCGCCCTCGCGCACGGCGACAGTGGCCAGCCGTCCTGGCGCGTCGAAGGCCAGTTCCACCGTCCGGGTCTCGAAGATCCCGGTGACCGGTAGGGTCAGCTCAAGGGTCCCCCGCTCGATGCGGACACCTTCCACCTCCTGGACGGAGCGGGGGAAGACCTCCCGCAACGACCAGATCAGCCCAGCGGCGGCCACCGCCAGGAGGATGAAGAAGGCCAGCCCTCGTTTTCGCATCAACGTGGAGTCCCCAGGTGCGGCGAATTTTCTGCCCGATCTATGCGTAATTCGCCTTTTTCGGGTGACTTCATGCTTTCAGGCCGATCCGAGGGGCTTCCACACTCGGCAGACCCCCACATGTTGCGCTTGACATGCCGTGCGACCACATGATATGGTTTCGCTTCGAATGCACGGTCCGGGAGAGTGGCATGGATAGGAAGGGATCAACTGAATAGCACGCGCCGGGCAGAGCCCGGCGCTTTTTTTATGCCCTGAAACGCCGGGAAGCAGGGCAAGACACAGGCCACAAGGGGGGATGCTGAGTGCGCGACCTGATCGAGTTCCGGGCGGCCCTGACCGACGCCGTCTTCGACTTTGCCCGCCGGGAGGGGTTCGTCGAGCTGGACACCCCGGAGATCACGTCGGGGACCGGCGCCTGCGAGAATGTCCCGACCGTCTTCCGTCTCGACTTCCTCGGCCGCCTGCAGTTCCTCAGGCAGACCGCGCAACTGGACCTGGAGGTCGCCGTGGCCCGCTGGGGCCCCCCCCGCGTGATCACCCGCGGCCGCTCCTTCCGCGCCGAGCCGCGGGCCGACGGCCGGCACCTCTGCGAGTTCCTCCTCATCGAGGCCGAGGCGCGGGACTGGGAGCTGGATGACCTGGTCGCCCACGAGCAGCGGTTGATCCGCCACGTTATTGAAACGGCGCTCGCGCACCCGGCGCTCCCGGCGGAGCGGCGCATCTGGCTCGAGCGCGACCTGCGCACCTTCAACGTCATCAGCTACGCGGAGGCGATCCGCCTGCTGGGCCGGGAGTGGGGGGACGACCTCTCCGCCGCCGACGAAGCCCGCCTGACCGAGTCCCTCGGGATCGTGTTGGTCATGCGCTACCCGCGCGAGATCAAGTTCTTCAACATGCTGGACACCCGGGAAAACGGCGCCGCCACCGTGGAGTGCTGCGACCTGCTGCTGCCGCTGGCCGGCGAGACCGTTGGCTCCTCCGCGCGGGAGTACGACGTGGACATCCTGCGGCGGAAACTCCTGTCCTCCTCGATGTACCGGCAACTGCTCGATGCGGGCGGCGACGCCGACGTGTTCGAATCCTACCTCCGCCTCTTCGAGGGGAATCCGGTGCGGCGGGCGGGATACGGGCTCGGATTCGACCGACTGATCCAGTACCTCTGGGGCGCGGAGGACGTCACCGCCGTGATCCCCTTCCCGGTGGACGCGCGGTACGGCCTGGCCTACGCCGTGGCCTCATGAAACCTGGCCCGACGGTCACCGCGGCCGATCCCGCTCTCGCCGTCACGGTGGCGGGGATCCGCTTCGCGGCGCCGGTGCTCGCCGCGGCGGGACCGCTGGGCTTCGGCCGCGAGGTGCAAAGTGTCGTGGACCTGCGCACCTACGGCGGGTTCATCACCAAATCGCTGACCCTGGATCCGCGCGTGGGGCACCTGCGCCCCGACCTGGTGGAGGTGGAAGGCGGCTGGCTCAACGCCCTCGGGCTGCCCAATCCCGGCCTGGGCGGATTCCTGCACAGGGACCTGCCGTTCCTGCGCACACTGGGCATCCCCATCATCGTCAGCATCGCGGGCCACACGGTCGAGGAGTTTCAGCAGATCGTGGAAGTGCTGGACGATGAGGAGGGCGTGGCGGCGATCGAGCTCAACGTCTCCTGTCCCAACATTCGAGCGGGGCGGCTGTTCGGCAGTGATCCCTCGCTCACCGCGGGGCTCGTCACCGCGCTCCGGCGCATGACGCGGCGGCCGCTCTTCGTCAAACTGGGCCCGCTGGTCACGGACATCACCGTCATCGCCAGGGCGGCGGCGGATGCGGGTGCGGATGCGCTCTGCTGTGTGAACACCCTGCCCGGGCTATCGATCGATGTGGAGACGCGCCGGCCGGCGCTGGGCGCCGGGCCCGGCGGGTTCTCCGGTCCGGCGCTGCGGCCGCTGGCGGTGTGGAGCACGTGGCGCGTGGCGCGGGCGACGTCCCTGCCGGTGATCGGAGCCGGCGGCGTGCGCACGGCCCGCGACGCGCTGGAGTTCCTGCTGGTGGGGGCCCGGGCCGTGGCCGTGGCTTCCGCGGCAATTACCGACCCGGAGGCTCCGCAGCGGATCGTTGTCGGGCTGCGCGAGTACCTGCAGCGGCACGGGCTGGCGGACATTGGTGCGCTGATCGGCCGGGTGGAAGGACTGGAAGGGGCGGAAAAGGATGGCGCCTGAACTCGTCGTGGCTCTGGACGTCCCGGCGCTGGAGGAGGCGCGTCGCCTGGTCGCGCTCCTTCGTCCCACGGTGCGCTGGTTCAAGGTGGGATTGGAACTCTTCACCGCGGCCGGTCCCGCGGCAGTGGAGATGGTGCGGGCCGAGGGCGGGGCGGTGCTGCTGGACCTGAAACTGCACGACATCCCGCACACCGTGGCCGGCGCAGTGCGCAGCGCCGCGCGGTTGGAGGCGGAGATGCTCACGCTGCACCTGGCCGGCGGCGCGGCGATGGTCCGCGCCGCAGGCGATGCCGCGCGTGACGCCGGCACCGGGCTGCGGCTTCTGGGGATTACGCGCTTGACCAGCGAGCCCGCGGCCTCATCGGGATTCACCTGGTCGGTGGCGGAGACCGCCGTCGGCGCCGCGGCTCTTGGATTGGACGGCGTCGTCGTTTCAGTGCACGAAGCCGCCGCGGTCCGGGCCGCCTGTCCCGCCGGATTTCTGATCGTGGCCCCGGGGATTCGCCCGGCCGGCGCAGCCGCTGACGATCAGGTCCGCGTGGCCACGCCCGCCCAGGCCGTCCGCGCCGGGTGTGACTTCATCGTCGTGGGCCGCCCGATCATCCGCGCGTTCGATCCCCTGCAGGCCGCCGTGGCGATCACGCACGAGATGGCGGCGTTGGCCGCGCCGGTGTAGGGCCATGCGGATCGAGCAGGCGCTGCATCTCCCCGTCGAGAGCGAGGGCGAGTGGTCCCGCCTCCTGGAAGAGGTGGCCATGCTGGAGCGGGGTCACTTCCTCCTGAGTTCGGGACTACACAGCCCCGTCTACATCCAGGTGGCTCGGCTGCTGCAGCACCCCGACATCGCCACGTCTGTGTTCGCGGCGATGGCTCGCCGGTTCGTCGATCGCGGCGTCCAGGTGGTCGCCGGCCCGGCGATCGGGGCCGTCATCATCGCCTACGAAGTCGCCCGCTACCTGAACGCGCACGCGGTGTGGACTGAACGGGTGGAGGGCCGGATGGCCCTGCGGCGCTCGTTTGCCGTGGCGCCGGGGGAGCGCGCGCTGATCGTGGAGGACGTGATCACGACCGGCGGTTCCGTCCTGGAAGTGCGTGAGGCGCTGGTCTCCGCGGGTGCCGACGTCATCGGGATTGCCGCGGTGGTGGACCGCCTGGGCACTGACCGTTTCGGCGACGTGCCTGTGGAGGCCCTCGTGCGCCTGCCCCTGCCGACGTACCCGGCGGAGGCCTGCCCCCTCTGCGCTGAAGGAATGCCGTTAATCAAGCCAGGAAGCCGGGTCGACCGGCCGGGCTGACCATACGAGTTGACCGGCTCAGTCTTCGCGGCCCGCTCTCGGCCGCGCCCAACAATTCTGCCTCTCGGAAACCAGGACTACAAAGGCATTTTGAAGGGTATTAACGGGGGCTATGTTTCGATACCATCATCGGGTAGACTCGGGAGGAGAAGGAGAGGGACACCTTGACTGAGCGACCCAACAAACTGACAGCTATCGTCTTCGCCGACGAGGGGCAGTACACTGCTCTTTGTCTGGAGATCGATATCGCCGCGTGCGGCGAGTCTGAGGCAGCCGCGATCGAGGAATTGGAGCGCTTGGTCGGCGAGTATTTCGACCACGTCGAGCGAGTTGGGATTAGGGATTTCTATCGCCCTGTGCCCATTGAGGCTATTCGGGAAATTGTCTCATCCGTAGCGGAACCGGAACCCCACAAACCGGCACGCCGGGAAGCTGAGGTAGTTAGCTTCGTCCCGGCGTTGCATGCCTAAACGATACACAGCCCACGAGATAGCTTCTACCCTTAGCAAGACGGGTATCGTTCACGCTCGAAACTCGGGCGAGTCGATACATGCGGGCTTCTTTCGCGGGGCAAACCGTACCGTCGTGATTCCACGTTCAAAAGGCCCCATTCCGGCAGGCACATTTTCGTCAATCCTTCGGCAAGCCAACCTAACGCGGCGAGAGTTCGATGATCTGTACCGCGACCATACTAGCAAGGAGATTTTGGAACAATCGCCCGGACCGAGACCGCATGGACATTAGTTCGGGAACGTTTGCCTAAACTTCAACCGGGTCCGAACTAGCGTGCCCGCTTCTCTTATAATGAAGTGATGTCCGTTCTGCTGGTCTTTCTCGACGGCGTAGGGCTCGGCGAGGCGGATCCCGCCTATAATCCGTGGGTTGCCGCCCGCACGCCGACCCTGCGCACCCTGCTGGGGCGTCCGCTGGCCGGGCATGAGCGGGTCGAACTGAACGGCACCCTGCTCATCCCGACCGATGCCACCCTCGGCGTTGCCGGCCTGCCCCAGAGTGCCACGGGGCAGACCGCCCTGCTGACGGGGCTCAACGCGCCCGCGCTGGTTGGACGGCACGTCACCGCCTACCCCACGACCGACCTGCGGGCCCTGCTCGCCGAGTACAACCTCTTCTCCCGGCTGACCGCCGCCGGCCGGGCCGTCACCCTGGCCAACGCCTACACGGAGGAGTACCACGAGGCCGTCGCCGCGCGGCGGCTGCGCCACGGCGCCATCACGACCGCGGCCGTCAGCGCCGGCGTCCGGCTGCGCACGGTGGACGACCTGCGCCGCGGGGAGGCGGTCTTCCACGACCTGACCAACGCCCGGCTCCGCTCCTGGGGGTACGACCTCCCCCGGTTGACGCCGTTTCAGGCGGGGGAGAATCTCGCGCGGCTTGCCGCGGCGCATGACTTCACGCTGTTTGAGTTTTTCCTCACCGATCTGGTCGCCCACGGCCGCGTCGACGCCGATCCCGCGATGGTCGTCGAGATGGTGGACGAGATGCTGGCGGGGATCACCGCCGCGCTCCCTCAGGAAGTCACGCTGGTCGTGACCAGCGACCACGGGAACCTGGAGGACGGCCGCACGCGGGTCCACACCACGAATCCTGTGCCCACCCTCGTCGCCGGCCCGGCGCGCCATCACTTCCGGGACGTAGCCGCCATCACCGACATCGCGCCCGCCGTACTGCGCAGCGTGGGGGTGGAACCGTAGCCGTGGATCCCCGCACGCTGCGCGTCCTGGAGTATTCGAAGATTCTTGACCTGCTGGCCGCGGAGACGATCACGCCGATGGGACGGGAGCAGGCCGCGGCGCTCCAACCGGCGGGAGATATCGAACTCTGCCGCGCTCGCCTGCGGGAGACGACCGAGGCCGGCGCGCTGCGCGCGGCGGGTGAGGTGCCGCTGCGGGGCGCCCGCGACCTTCGCCCCCACCTGCGGCGCGCGACCGCGGGAGGGATGCTCGGCCCGCAGGAACTCCTCGACGTGGCCCAGACCCTCCACGTGGCCCGCCGGCTAAAGGGGTTCCTGGAAGGCCACCGTACGAAGGCGCCGCACCTCGCCGGGATCGGCGACCGGGTCACGCCGCTGCTGCATCTCGAAGAACAGGTCGCTGCCGTCCTCGACGACGAAGGCCAGGTGCGCGACGATGCCAGCCCGGACTTGCGCCGCATCCGCATCGAGCAGCGCACGCTGGAGCGGCGCGTCCGGGAGGCGCTGGAATCCCTCCTGCGCGATCCCACCTACGGCCGGATGGTGCAGGACCCGCTGATCATGATCCGTTCGGATCGGTTCGTCATTCCCGTACGGCAGGAGGCGAAGGGACAGTTTCCGGGAATCGTGCACGACCAGTCCAGCAGCGGCGCCACGGTCTTCATGGAGCCGCTCTCCATCGTCCCGCTGGGGAACCGGCAGCGGGAACTGCTGGCGGAGGGTGCGGTTCACCAGCAAGGCCCCGCTC
>CAYHPT010000053.1:0-6843 GCA_964358435.1 uncultured bacterium
CGCATGGAGCGCGCCATCCGGCAGCACGGCGCCGTCCCGGCAGCGGTGGCGCTGATCGGCGGCCGCGTCCGCGTCGGCCTGACCGAAGACGATCTAGCCCATCTGGCGGCGCGCGGCGTTGTCAAAGTGGGGCGGCGCGACCTGGCCGTCGCCATCGCCCGGCAGGCCAGCGGCGGCACCACGGTGTCGGCCACGCTGGCGGTCGCGCATGCCCTCGGCGTTCGCGTGCAGGCGACCGGTGGCATCGGCGGGGTCCACATGGGCGCCGCGCAGACCTGGGATATCTCGGCGGACCTGGACGAACTCAGTCGCCGCCCGCTCGTGTTGGTCTGTTCGGGCGCCAAGGCCATCTGCGACGTCGGCGCGACCCTCGAGGCGCTCGAGACGCGCGGCGTCACGGTGATCGGCTACCGCACCTCGCGCTTCCCGTATTTCTACGTGGCCGACAGCGGGCACCCCGTGCCCTGGTCGGCGGACTCGGTCGCGGAGATCGCGGCCATCTCCCGCGCGAAGGAGCGCCTGGGGGACATGAGCGCCTTGCTCGTGGCCAACCCACCGCCGGCCCGGTGGGCGCTGCCGGCGGACGAGGTGGCGGAGGCGGTTGCCCGCGCCGTGGGGCGCGCCGCGGCCGAGGGCATCCGCGGCGGCGAGCTGACGCCGTACCTCCTGAGTGAAGTGGACCGCCTCACCGGTGGCCGCGCGGTTGACGCCAACCTGGCGCTGCTGGAAGCCAACGCGGCGCTGGCGGCGCAAATCGCGGTGGCCCTGACAGAGGAACGGCTTCCCGCGTAGGCAAACACTAGGGCGTGCAGGCTCCATCCGGCATCGGAGAGACTTTCCGCCAGGCGCGGGAGGCGCGGCGCCTTTCGCTGGCCGATGTCGAGCGGCTCACCAAGATCCGCGGCGCGCACCTGGCGGCGCTGGAAGAGGAGCGGTTTGACGCGGTCCCGCCGTATCCGTATTCCAAGGGGTTCGTCCGGGCATACGCCCGCTTGCTGGGGCTGAATGCGGACCGTCTGGTGGCGGAGTTTGAGGCCCGGTTTCCCCCGGCCCCTGCAACCGGTCTGAGCCGCGCGGTCGAGATCCCCCTCGAACCCGCGGTGCCGCTGCCGCGCTGGCGCCGGGTCCTCACCTACGCCCTCTGGATGATTCTGGTGCTCGCGCTCTACGCCGGCTACGTGGGCTACACGCAGTTGAGGGAATTCGCGCGTCCGGTTCCTGCGGGAACGCCCGCTCCGTCGCCGGGTGCGGGCGTGAACACTCCGGCGCCGGGATCTGTCTCTACACCTGGTCCCGCCGCCCCCAAGGGGACGCCCGCGCCTGCCCAGAGTCCGGCACCACCGACCGCCGGCACCACCGTGGTGCTGACGACGACCGGGAAGTCCTGGGTGCGGGTCATCGCGGACGGAGAGTGGGTGTTTCAGGGGATTCTCGACGCCGGGGACGCTCGTACCTGGACGGCCGAGCGCGAACTGACCATCCGCATCGGGAACGCCGCCGCCGTGGAACTAACGGTGAACGGGCAGTCGCTTGGACCGCTCGGCGGGCCGGGCAAGGTCGTGGAACTGCGCTTCCCGCAGCCACAAGAGGAACCCTGACCGTGCGCGCCGAGCTCCTCTCGGTCGGCACGGAGATGCTGCTCGGCCAGATCACCGACACCAACGCCGCCTACCTCGCTCGGGTGCTCGCCGACTACGGCGTCAATCTCTTCTTCAAGCAGACCGTGGGCGACAACACAGGCCGCATCCAGGAGGCGGTGCGCCTGGCGCTCTCCCGCGCCGACCTCGTGCTCATGACCGGCGGCCTCGGTCCGACCGAAGACGATCTGACGGTGGAAGCGGTGGCGGGCGCGTTGGGGCTGCCGCTGCGCAGTGATCCAGCAGTGGTCGCGCACATCCGTTCCTTCTTCGAAGCGCGGCGGCGGCAGGCCCCGGAGTCGGTGTACAAGCAGGCGCTGATCCCAGAGGGCGCGCGGGTCATCCCCAACCGCCGCGGCACCGCGCCCGGCGTCGTCATCACCCCTGCCGGCGCGACGATCGTGATCATGCCCGGTGTCCCGGCCGAGATGAAGGGGATGGTGGAGGACTTCCTCATTCCCTGGCTGCGGGAGCGGACGGGCGGGACCGTCATTCGGTCGCGCGTGCTGAAGGTGACGGGGTGGGGTGAGTCCGCGGTGGAGGAGCAGATCAAAGACCTTCTGCACCTGGAGGCGCCGACCATCGCACCCTACGCCAAGCTCGGCGAGGTACATCTGCGGCTCACGGCCAAGGGGGCGCCGCAGGTGGTCGACCAGCAACTGGCAACGGGAGAGGCTGCGGTGCGCTCGCGTCTGGGCCTCCTGGTCTTCGGCGTGGATAGTGAGTTCCTCGAAGAGGTGACGAGCCGGCTGCTACTGGCGGCGGGAAAGACTTTAGCGGTGGCAGAGTCCTGCACCGGCGGGTTGATTGGGGACCGGCTGACCAATGTCCCCGGGAGTTCCGCCTACTTCCTGCACGGGGTCGTCGCGTACAGCAACGCGGCCAAGGTGACGCTGCTGGGTGTACCCTCGGATCTCCTCGAGCAAACCGGGGCAGTGAGTGAGCCCGTGGCACTGGCGATGGCGCGCGGCGCGCAGCGGCAGGCCGGCAGCGACCTCGCCCTGGGCGTCACCGGGATCGCGGGGCCCACCGGCGGCTCCGCGGAGAAACCGGTGGGTCTCGTCTACTGCGCGCTGGTGGACCGCGAAGGGGAGGCGGTCCAAGAGTGGCGCTTCGGTTCAGAAGCCGGCCGGCGCGGGATCAAATTCCTGGCCAGCCAGGCCGCCCTCAATCTGCTACGCTTGCATCTCCTGCGCTAGGACCAGACGATGGCGACAGCAGGAATCCACCACCGCATCTTCATTGCCGTCGAACTTGAGGCGCAGCTGCGAAGCTGCATCGTTGATCTCGAACAGGACCTGCAGCGGGCGGGCGCGCGGCTGCGGTGGATCCCGGCGGAGAACCTTCACTTCACGGTGCGCTTCCTCGGCGAGATCACGCCGGCCCAACTCGCGCAGGTGAAGCTGGCCAGCCGCGAGGTGGCCGCCGCGACCGCGCCCTTCCGCCTGTCCCTCCACGGCGTCGGGGCCTTTCCTTCCATGCAGCGCCCGCAGGTGGTGTGGGTGGGGGTGAGGGAGGGAAGCGAGGAACTCGCGGCGTTGTCCTCTCGCCTGGATGCTGCCCTGGAGCGTCACCGCTTCCCGCCTGAGGACCGGCCCTACGTCGCTCACCTCACGCTGGCCCGCGTCCGCGATCGGCGCGTCTGGGGGGATCTGGTGCGCGCCGTGAGCGGTTCTCGGGAGGTCTCCGTCGGCGCCCAGGAGGTCCACAGCCTCACCATTATGGAGAGCCACCTCAACCCTCGGGGGGCGCGCTACACCCGCGTGGAGGAGGTTCCGCTGGGCCAGGCCTTGAAGTCTCCTGAGTGAGACCGCTAGATATGGGGCCGGAGGCCGCCGCCGTGCGCAGAACCTGGTGACAGGCGGTGGTGCCCCTCCTCATGTTATCGGCGGGCCCGGGAGGCTTTGCAGAGTTGACAAGCGAACATTTGTTTGGTAGTGTGGCGCCACTGAGAATCGGGAGGGCACCAGTATGAATGAGCGCCAGCGGGCCTTGGAACTTGCAGTGACCCAGATCGAGAAGCAGTTCGGCAAGGGGTCCATCATGAAACTGGGCGAGGCCTCGGCGAAACTGCAGGTCGAGGTCATTCCCACCGGCGCGGTGGCGCTCGACGCGGCGCTCGGCGTAGGCGGCGTCCCCCGCGGCCGGGTCGTGGAGATCTTCGGACCAGAGGCTTCGGGTAAGACCACCCTGGGCTACCATATCATCGCCGAGGCGCAGCGGGAGGGAGGGGTGGCGGCGTTTATCGACGCCGAGCACGCTCTCGACCCCAACTACGCGCGGGCCGTCGGTCTGGATGTGGACAACCTGCTCCTCTCCCAGCCCGACAGCGGCGAGCAGGCCCTCGAGATCGCGGAGATGCTGGTACGCAGCAGCGCCGTCGACGTCATCGTCATCGACTCGGTGGCCGCGCTGGTGCCGCGGGCCGAACTGGAAGGCGAGATGGGGGACGCGCACTTGGGGCTGCAGGCGCGCCTGATGTCCCAGGCCCTGCGCAAGCTCGTCGGCGCGATCAGCAAGTCGCACACCACGGTCGTCTTCATCAACCAGATCCGGGAGAAGATCGGGGTTATGTTTGGCTCGCCAGAAACGACGACCGGCGGCCGGGCCCTGAAGTTCTACGCCTCCGTGCGCATGGAGATCCGCCGCATCGAGAGCATCAAGAGCGGCGAGGAGATCAAGGGTATGCGGGCGCGGGTCAAGGTCGTGAAGAACAAACTCGCGCCGCCGTTCCGCAACGCCGAGGTGGATATCTTCTACGGGAAGGGGATCTCCAAGACCGGCAGCATCCTGGACACCGCGCACGCCCTCAACCTGATCACCCGCACCGGCACCTGGTTCGCCTACGGCGACATGCGGTTGGGACAGGGCCGGGACAACGCCCGCGACTTCCTGGACAACAATCCCGAGTTGGCTCGGGAACTCGAGGTGCGGGTGCGGGAGACGCTCGGCCTGCCGCGGCGGCCCGTGCGCGAGGCGGGAGACGACAAGCGCGAGGACGTGGCGGTGAAGCCGGAGATCAAGCGGGAGGTCGTGGGGGTCAAGGAGGCACCGGTCAAGGTCAAAGCGTAGGTGATCGCGCGCCAAGTGTCACGAACAAAGAGGCCCGGGGTCCCCACGAATTCGCGTCAGCGAACTCGTCGGGTGGACCAGCAGGTGGCGCGCATTCGCCCGCCCGGCCGGCGAGAGGATCTGAGCGCAGTCACCCTCCCCGACGGGCGACGCTTCCTCCTCGAAGCCGAGCAGGTCACCTTCCTCGGCCTGTCCCCGGAGGCTCCGGTGGACGGGGCGCTGGAGCGCCGCCTCGTCACGCTGGACGAACGGGTCCGCGCCCGCGAGGCCGCGTTGACTCTGCTGCGTTACCGGATGCGCAGCCGCACAGAACTGACGGCGCGCCTGCGGCGGCGTGGGTTCTCGCCGTCGGCTATCCAGGATCTCGTCGCCGACCTCATCGCGAGGGGGATGGTCGACGACGTCCGTTTCGCCCGGGCGTGGGCGGAGCACCGGGCCATCGGGCAGAACGGACCGCTCCGGGTGCGCGCCGAACTCCGGAGTAAAGGTGTGGTTGCCGCGGTGATCGACGAGGCAGTCGGCGCGGTCTTCGGCGGCCAGGAAGCCGAACTGGCGGCGGGCCTGGTGGAGCGGCACCTGCGCCGCCTGAGCAGCCTCCCGGCGGAGGTGCGGATGCGACGGCTGGCGGGGTTGCTGCGGCGCCGCGGGTTTTCCGGCAGCGTGATCGCGCCCCTGCTGCGCCGCCACGTCCGGCCGGGGCCAGAGGCCGGCATTCCCGGAGATCCCCCCGAATGACATGAGCAGACGTATTGTGCCCCCAGTCAACGATTCCACGCCGGAGGCCGGGGCGGTGCCGGAGCGGGAGGCGCTCACCGAACCGCGTCCCGGGGCCCAACTTACGCTTGAACTCCCCGCCGCGCCGGGGCCGCCGAGCGCCACAGCCGACCGCCCTGCGGAGCGGGTGCTAGAGGGCCTCAACGACGAGCAGCGGGCGGCCGTCACGCACGAGGAAGGGCCGCTGCTGATCGTCGCCGGCGCGGGCACGGGCAAAACTGCCGTCATCACGCGCCGCATCGCCTGGCTGATCGCGGCCAAACGCGCGCGCCCCTCCGAGATCCTCGCCCTGACCTTCACCGACAAGGCGGCGGGGGAGATGGAGGAGCGGGTCGACCTCTTGGTCCCCTACGGCTACACCGACATCTCCATCAGCACATTCCACGCCTTCGGCGACCGGGTGCTGCGCGAACACGCCCTCGAACTCGGGCTCCCGCCGGACTTCCGCGTCCTCTCCCGCGCCGAGCAGGTGATCTTCCTTAAGGAACGGCTCTTTGAACTGCCGCTCGACTACTACCGGCCGCTCGGCGACCCCACACGCTACGTCGAAGCGCTGATCGCGCTGTTCAGCCGGGCGAAGGATGAGGATGTGAGCCCGGAAGAGTACCGCGCCTACGCCGACCGCCTGGTCCAGGCCAGCGCGGCGCAGCCCGACGACACCGAACTACGCGACGCCGCCCGCCAGCAGGTCGAACTGGCCCAGGCTTACCAGACCTACCAGACGCTGCTGGCGAAGGAGGGGCTGGTCGACTTCGGCGACCAGATCGTCCTGCCGCTGCGCCTCTTCCGCGAGCGGCCGGCGGTTCTGCGCAAGTATCAGGAGCGGTTCACGTACATCCTGGTTGACGAGTTCCAGGACACCAACTACGCGCAGTTCCAGTTGGTCCAGTTGCTGGCGGCGGCACACCGCAACGTCACCGTAGTGGGCGACGACGACCAGTCCATCTTCAAGTTCCGCGGGGCGTCCATCAGCAACATTCTGGGTTTCAGCGCCGCCTACGCCGAGGCGAAACTGATCGTCCTCACCCGCAACTACCGCTCCCCGCAGACGGTGCTGGACACGGCCTACCGCCTGATCCGACACAACGACCCCGACCGCCTGGAAGTCCGCAGTCACATCGACAAGCGCTTGATCTCGGCAAACGGGACCGGGCCGGCGGTGCAGCACCTCCACTTCGACACGCTGAGCAGTGAGGCGGATGGGGTGGCCGCGCTCATCGGCGAGCGCGTGGCCTCGGGCGCGTACCGCTACAAGGACTTCGCCATCCTGGTGCGCAGCAACAACGACGCCGACCCGTTTCTGCGCGCGCTGAACATGCGCGGCATCCCGCACCGCTTCACCGGCAGCCGGGGCCTGTAC
>CAYHPT010000054.1:0-6813 GCA_964358435.1 uncultured bacterium
CCCGGTCATCACCGAGTAGAGCCGCCCGCTTCTCGATTCGACCGGCTTTCCGAGGAGAACGAGGTCACGGCGGTCCTGCTCGCGGTTCACGAGATCGCGCATGGAGCGTGAGAACGCCGCGACCCGCGCCATGTCGGTTCCCCCCGGTTCCGCGAGCCGACGGTCCACCTCGCGGTCATAGCCGGCAACCCGCTCGGCGAGGACCTGGGCGAGCCGCTCCCTGTCCACCGCCGCCCAGGCGGTGACCCGCTTCGATCCCCTGTCCTCCTCCGAGCCGACAATCTCGATCCCCGGAATGTCCCGGGACGCGCCGACCGCCACCGTGTTGGAAATGGCCGTCATGCGGCTCTGGGTTGTTTTCCCTTGTATGGTCGCGCTCTGCGCCCACTCCGACACAAGGGTTTGCCCGGAGATTTTCGACTCGAAGAACTTGGCGATCTCGAACCGCGCGGCCCCGGCGGCCTGCTCGGGTGTTTCCCCGGTCCCCGTCCGGACGATGAAGCGGCTTTCGGGATATTTCTTCTTCACATCGTCCTCGACCCCCCGGGCGCCGGCGGAGCCGCCCCCGCCTTGTACAAGGGCGATGATCGCGAGCACCGCATATCCAATACACACCGCTCTCTTCATGACGGCATCTCCATGATCATACTATCGATTGAACGGCGATCCCGCGCTGTGAGCAGGATCACTTTCCCAAATATTTTTTTTGCCATATCGATACCCGCAACTCAACGCGGCCGCCCCCGGAAACGCTCCGGCGCCCGCTATTTCTCATCGTTCCGACTCTTTCGGGGGAATGAGCCTGTTCACCGCGGCGGCGAAGGATTCCACCACCGCCTTCAGGGAATCGTTGTTCGTCGCGACATGCACGAGATAGTTCGACGCATGGAAATAGAGAATGAAATCCGGCTCGTACCGGTACGATTTGCAGGGGGCGCCGATCTCCGGGCGTGCGAATCCGGAAGGACATATCTCGGTGTCGTCGAACCCCGCCTGCGCCCCGGACGGAGCGCCCATGTCGAAAATGTCCAGCGTGAAGGTGGAATTCCCGGCGAAGTAAATGGTGGCAGAGGCGCCCAACGCATTGGTATCCACCGACAGTAAGTTGGCCGTCATCGAACTGACGAACGTCAGCCCGCCGGCCGAGGTGTTGGAACGCTGCGGCGATAAGGTCCACGCTCGGGAGCAGATCGCCGCGGCCGGTGTCCCGGTGTTGCCGGGGACGGGCGCGGTCAGCGACGATGAGGCGGTCGCGGCGGCGGGCCGCGTAGGCTATCCACTGCTGATCAAGGCGGTTGGCGGCGGTGGAGGAAAGGGGATCCACGTGGTGGACTCGTCGGCGGACCTTCCCTCCGCGCTGCGTCTGGCGCGCGGCGAGGCGGTCGCGGCCTTCGGCGATCCGCGACTGTACCTGGAACACTGGCTGCCCCGGCCGCGGCACGTCGAGGTGCAGATTCTGGCCGACGCGCACGGTGCGGTCGTCCACCTGGGCGAACGGGAGTGCTCCGTGCAGCGGCGCCACCAGAAGGTGATCGAGGAGTCCCCGGCGCCGGCGCTCACTCCGGAACTGCGCGAACGCCTGGGAACGGCCGCCGTCGCCGCGGCCCGCGCCGTGGGGTACGTCAACGCGGGCACCGTGGAGTTCCTCCTCGACGGTGATGCCTTCTACTGCATCGAGGTAAACGCCCGCCTGCAGGTCGAGCACCCCGTGACGGAGATGGTCACGGGCGTGGACCTCGTCGAGGCGCAGCTCCGCATCGCCGCGGGTGATCCGCTCGGCCTGCGCCAGGACGAGATCGTCCGTCGCGGCCACGCCGTGGAGTGCCGGGTCGGGGCGGAGGACCCGCACCACGGGTTCCTGCCGTCGCTCGGCGTGGTCGAGGCGGTGCGCGAGCCCGCCGGCCCAGGCGTGCGCGTAGACAGCGGCCTTGCGCCCGGCCTCCCGGTCTCCCGCTACTTCGACCCGCTGCTGGCCAAAGTGATTGCCTGGGGCCCGACGCGCCAGGTGGCTCTCGACCGAATGGCCGCCGCCCTGAACGAGATGGCCGTTGCCGGAGTCCGGACGACCCTGCCGTTTCTGCGCTGGGCGGTCCGCGACCCCGCCTTCCGGGCGGGTGAGTACGATGTGCGGTTCGCCGCCCGGTGGGACGAAGAGGTCAACGGCCGGCACCCTGATCAGGATGCGCAGTTGACCGCGGCCATCGCGGCTGCCCTCTGGGCCCACCACCGGCGCCGCCGGACGGTCCTGCCGCGGACCGTGACCGCGGACGGCTGGCGGCGGACGGCACGGCTCGAGTCCCTCGGAGAGGGATCATGAGGAAGTACGCTGTCACCGGCGCGGGGCTCGACCTGGAGGTGGAGGTGCTGGAGGCACGCGGCGGGCCAGGCCGCCTTCGGGTTCGCGTACACGGCAGGGAGTATGATGTCGGGTGGAATCCGGCCCTGGGGAGCACCCATTGGTGGCTCGAGTGGGACGGTAGGCGGCAGATGGTCGCGATTGAGCCCGAGGGCGACGCCCTGGGCGTAACGCTGGCCATCGACCACCTGGACCTCCGGGTCGCGCCGGCGAGCCCGCTGCCCAGGAAACGCCGGGAAGAAGGCGGCACACTTCACACCGTGGAGGTGCGCGCGCCGATGCCCGGCCTGCTTGTGACCGTGGAGGTTCGCCCCGGGCAGGCGGTGGGCGCGGGAGCCACGGTCGCGGTGATCGAAGCGATGAAGATGCAGATGGAACTGCGCGCTCCGGCGGCGGGCACGGTGCGAGAGGTGCGGACCACCGGTGGGCGCGAGGTCTCAGCCGGTGAAGTGATCGCCGTGCTTGTGCCTGACGGTAGTGCCAGAGCCGGTGGGGGTGGACGGTGACATGAGCGAGGAGCGGGAGCGCAAGATTGTCTACACCCCCGCCGACGTCACCGCCGACCCCGAGCGTGACAGCGGCGCGCCGGGGCAGCCTCCCTTCACCCGCGGCATCTACCCCACCATGTACCGCGGCCGGCTGTGGACGATGCGCCAGTATGCCGGCTACGGCACGGCGGAAGAATCCAACAAGCGCTACCACTACCTGCTCTCTCAGGGACAAACCGGTCTCTCCGTCGCCTTTGACCTCCCCACGCAGATGGGCTACGACTCCGACCACCCCATGGCGGAGGCGGAGGTGGGGAAGGTCGGCGTGGCCATCGACTCGCTCGCCGACATGGAGGTCCTGCTCGACGGCCTCCCGCTGGATAAGGTCTCCATCTCCATGACCATCAACGCCACCGCGATGATCCTGCTGGCGATGGTCGTGGCGGTGGCGGAGCGCCGCGGATTGGACCCGCGCGTGCTCGACGGCACGACCCAGAACGACATCCTCAAGGAGTACATCGCCCGCGGTACCTACATTTACCCCCCCGAGCCGTCGCTGCGGTTGATCACCGACACGTTCCGCTACTGCGCGGCGCACCTGCCGAAGTGGAACCCCATCAGCATCAGCGGCTACCACATCCGCGAGGCCGGCGCGACGGCGGTGCAGGAGGTCGCCTTCACGCTGGCGGACGCCCTGACATACGTGCAAGCGGCGGTGGAGGCCGGCCTGGACGTGGACCGCTTCGCGCCCAGCCTTTCCTTCTTCTTTGCGGCGCAGATGGACGTGCTCGAAGAAGTGGCGAAGTTCCGCGCGGCGCGGCGGCTCTGGGCGCGGTTGATGGAAGAGCGGTTCCATCCGAAAGATCCTCGTTCACTGATGCTGCGCTTCCACACCCAGACCGCGGGCGCGGCGCTCACCGCGCAGCAGCCGAACAACAACGTCGTCCGCGTGACGCTGCAGGCGCTGGCGGCGGTGCTCGGCGGCACGCAGTCGTTGCACACGAACGCGCGCGACGAGGCCCTCGCCCTGCCGACGGAGGAATCGGCGCTGCTCGCGCTGCGCACCCAGCAGATCCTGGCCTACGAGAGCGGCGCGGCGGACACGGTCGATCCGCTCGGGGGGGCGTATTACGTTGAAGCGCTGACCGATCAGATCGAAGCGAGGGCCCGCGATCTTATCCAGCAGATCGAGCAGGCCGGCGGGATGCTGCGGGCGATCGAGAGCGGCCTGGTGCAGCGGATGATCTCCGAGAGCGCCTACCGTGAGGCGCGGGCGATCGACTCCGGGGAGCAGGGCGTCGTCGGCGTCAACCGCTTTGTGCACGATGAGACGGTCCACCCCAAGATCCTGCGCATCGATCCCGCGGTCGCGGAGCGGCAGAAGGAGCGCCTGCATCGCGTGCGCGCCGCGCGAGACGCCCGCGCGGTGGAGCACGCGCTCACCCGACTGCGCGATGCCGCACTGCGTGACGGTTCGTTGATGGAGTCCGTGCTCGACGCGGTGCGCGCCTACGCCACCAGCGGTGAGATCTGCGATACGCTGCGCGCTATCTTCGGCGTCTACCGGCCGGTGGCGCTGGTGTGAGCCGGGGCGCGGGGCGCCGCGACCTCAGCCGCGTCGCCGACGACCTGGTCGCCCAGGTCCTGGCCGGTTCCCACCAGGCGGCGGCGCGCCTGATCTCTCTCGTGGAAGATGGCGAGCGCGAAGGGCTCGCAGCCCTCCGCACTCTCTACCCGCGAACCGGCAAAGCGTACGCCGTCGGGATCACCGGACCGCCGGGCGCCGGCAAGTCCACGCTGGTCGACGCGCTGACCAAACGCATCCGCGCCGAAGGCGGGGCGGTCGGCATCATCGCAATTGACCCGACGAGCCCCTTCACCGGCGGCGCGCTCCTCGGCGACCGCGTGCGCATGCAGGATCACGCCACCGACCCCGGCGTCTTCGTCCGCAGCATGGCCACCCGGGGGCACCTCGGCGGACTGGCCCCCGCGACGAGCAACGTCATCCACATCCTCGACGCCCTGGGATGCGCCTTCATCCTCATCGAGACCGTGGGGGCGGGACAGGGAGAAGTCGAGGTCGTCTCTGCCGCCGACACGGTGATCGTCGTCACCGTCCCCGGCCTGGGCGATGCGGTCCAAATGCTCAAGGCCGGAATCATGGAGATCGGCGACGTCTTCGTGGTGAACAAGGCCGACCGCCCGGAGGCCGACCGCGCCGTCACCGAGATCAACATGATGCTCGGCCTGGCGCCCGAGCGGGGGTGGCGCTCGCCGGTCCTGAAGACCGCGGCCATCCGCGGCGAGGGGGTGGAGGAGGGGCTGGCGGCGATTCGGTCGCACCGCGCCCACCTGGAAGGGGCAGGGCTGCTGGCGGAGCGGCGGCGGGAGCGGCGGCGGGGGGAGGTCCTGCGGGCGCTGGAGGCCCAGATCAAGGAGGAAGTCCTGGCCCGGGCCCGCGCCGACGGCACCCTGGAGACCGTGGTGGAGCGGGTGGCGGAGGGCCGGCTCGACCCCCACTCCGCGGCGAGGCGGCTGCTGCGCGGCCGCTGAGCCTGCCTGGCCGGGGCGCAGACGAGCCCTGTGAGAGGCCGCGCGATCGAGCCCGAGCGACTGCCGGCCTCCGTTGCCCAGCGCGGGCGCGAGCGGGTTGCCGGGCGGGCCGAAATTTGCTATAGTCAGCCGCGGTGAACCCTGGGGTTGAAATAGAGCCTCAGGGTTCGATGTTTTGAATAGCCAACGCTGGAGGTGGTGGCATGAGGGGTGGCATGCCCGCGCCCCCGTACGTCCAGGCGGCCTCCGTCCTTGTCTTCCCCGCGCCAAGCCGCCGCAGCCCCTCCGTCTGGCTCTCCCCACTGGTCGTCGGTCTGACCGTCGCCCTGGCTGGGGCGGCGACGGGGTACTCTGCGTCTCAACTGAGACAGACGGGGGTCGTCAATCTAGGGAAGCGTCCTGCACTGGTCCGGTCGATCCGGGCTCCTGTGGCTCCGGCGGCCGCGGCCCGCGCAATCCAGAGCCGTCCGGCCGTGCCCGTGCGGCGGGTTAGGCCCACCGTGGATCCCCTGGCCCGGGTCCTGGACGACCCGGTGGTGGGGCGTCTGACCATTGGCATCCGGAAGCCCCTGCCCCTGACCGTCGTCGCCGACGGGAAAGTCCACCAGTTGAAGACCGCGTCCCGCACGCCGGCCCAGGTCCTCACCGATCTGGGGATCGCCCGCGGCCCGGCCGACCGGGTCATCCCCGCCGCGGACACGCCGCTCTGGTCCGGGGCGAAGGTGCGCGTCGTGCGGATCCACCAGACCGCCGCGGCGAAGCACGTCCCCCTGCCCGTCCCGGTCGTGTACAAGCCGGACCCGACCCTGCCGCGCGGACGCGTCATGACGGTGCCCGGGCGCCCCGGCGCCAAGGTGCAGCGCTTCCTGCAGACCTTCGCCGACGGGAAGGTCGTCTCGATGACCTTCCTCGGCCAGGAAGTCATCCGGCCGAGCACACCGCGCGTGGTCCGCACCGGCACCAGGGTGCTGGTCGCCTCGCGGGGGGCATACGCGGGACGCGAGTATATGGACATGGTGGCGACGGCCTACGCGCCGTGGTGCTGCCGCGGGGTGGACGCCATCACCGCGATCGGCCTGCGCGCCGGATACGGCGTCGTCGCCGTGGACCCGCGGGTCATCCCGCTGCGCAGCAAGCTCTACATTGAGGGGTACGGCTACGCCGTCGCCGGGGATGTCGGCAGCGCGATCAAGGGCCTGCGCATCGACTTAGGGATGGACACGACGCGTCTGGCGAAGCAGTTTGGCCGCCGCCCCGTGCGCGTCTACATCATCCAGAAGGCCCCACCGAAGAAACCCAAGAAGTAAGCGGCGTGACGTTCCCCCTGGCCGATCCGGCGGAGCTCGCTACCCCCGCGGGCACCGCCCGGGTGCCCGTGATCGTCCTCAACCTCTCCCCCGTGCCCGCCATCGACTA
>CAYHPT010000055.1:0-6811 GCA_964358435.1 uncultured bacterium
ACGCGGTGCAGTTCCAGGTGATCGGCGACGTCGGGGCGGGCCAGGAAGCGCTTCACCTTGGCCGGCCGCATCCGCGGCAGGTCCCCGATGCGCAGGTGCTCGCGGACCAGGTCCGCGACCCGCGCCGTCTCGTCGCTGCTCAGGCGCAGGCGGCGGCAGATCTCTTCCGTCATCGCCGCCCCTGCCTCGTCGTGGCCGTCAAAGCGGATGCGCCCCGCCCGGCGGAAGGTCGGCGGCTTGCCCACATCGTGCAGCAGCACGGCGAGCGCCAGGGCCGGCGAAGGGTCTTGCAGATGCGACAGGGCCAACCGGGTGTGAGAGAAGACATCGCCTTCGGGATGGAACTCCGGCGGCTGCTCGACGCCCTCCATCGCCGCCACCTCCGGCAGGATCTGGCGGAGGAGGCCGCTCTCCCGCAACTCCTCCAACCCCGCTGCACGCCCCGGGCTGACCAGCAATCGGAGAAGTTCGTCGCGAATCCGTTCTGCGCTGACCCGCATGATATCCGGGGCGTGGCGCTGGATGGCCTGGAAGGTCTCGTCGTCGATGGTGAAGCCGAGTTCGGCGGCGAGGCGCATGGCCCGCAGCATACGCAGGTGGTCCTCGGCGAAGCGGGCTTCCGGATCGCCCACCGTGCGGATGCGCCGCGCCGCCAGGTCCTCGCGACCGCCGACCAGGTCGACCACGGAGCCACCCAGCGGATCGTACAGGAGGGAGTTGACGGTGAAGTCGCGCCGCCGCACGTCCTCCTCCAGGGTCGCGTACTCCACAAACGAGGGGCGGCGGCCGTCCAGGTAGGGGCCCTCGCGGCGGAAGGTGGCGACGTCGTAGACGCCGCTCTCAGTGGGCACCAGCACAACGCCAAAGGAGGCGCCGACGGGCACCGTGCGCGGAAAGAGTTGGACGATCTGCTCGGGGTGGGCGTCGGTGACGATGTCGACGTCATGGGGCGGTCGCCCCATCAGCAGGTCGCGCACCGCCCCGCCGACCAGATAGGCCTGATGGCCGGCCTCGCGCAGCCGCCGGATGATGCCGAGCGCCCCGTCGAGGTCGGTCAGGCCGCCCTCCGCTGTCGGAACCCGGACGCGCTCAGTCGTCCAGGGGCGAGGCTTCCTCACGGCCCAGGATGTCGTCGCGCCCGCGGCGCAGGATCTCCTGCGCTTTGTCGCGCAGGTCTTCCACCGTTTCCCGGGCGCGGCCGCGGAACTCCTCCGTCTTCGCCCGCGCCCGCGAGGCCACCTCCTCCGCCTTCTCCCTGGCGCGCTGGCCCATCTCCGTCCCGCGCTCGCGCAGCCGCTCCCGCATCTCCTCGTTCATCTTGGAGGTCAGCAGGACGGCCACGCCCGCGCCCAGGACGGCGCCGAGCACCAGACCCGCGGCAAACCCTGAACCCCGCCTCTCTTCAGACTCCATGACGCACCTCCGTCAATGCCGCCTCGCGCTGGGCGGCGAATTCCTCTGCGATCCGCCGGGCGCCGTCGATCACGCCGCCGCCCAGCACGACCTCGCCGTCGTAGAGGGTGACCGCCTGGCCGGGCGCGGCCGCTCGCTGTGGCTCGTCAAACCGGACGCGCATGCCACCCGACCGGTCCATCCAGGCCGTCGCCGGCGTCTCCCGCCCGGCGTGGCGCACCCGTGCCGTCACCCGCAGGGGCCGCTCCGGCGCCGTTCCGCCGATCCAGTTCACCTCGCGCGCCGTGATCTCGCGGACGAGCAGGTCGTCTTCCTCGCCGACGATGACTGCGTTGCGCGCCGGGTCAATGCCCGCGACATAGAGCGGCCGCCCGTGCGCGATCCTCAGGCCGCGGCGCTGCCCTATGGTAAAATGCGCCACTCCGTCGTGCGTTCCGATCTGCCGTCCCGTGAGATCCAGGATCGGCCCGGGCCGGGCGGCTTCGGGACGCCGGCGGGCCACCACATCCATGTAGTGGCCGCGTGGGACGAAGCAGATCTCCTGGCTGTCCGGCTTCTCCGCCACGCGCAGCCCCAGCCGGCGCGCGACCTCACGGATCTGCGGCTTCGAGAACTCCCCCACCGGCAGCAGCAGGTGGCGCAACTGGTCCTGGCGCAGCGCGTACAGCACGTAGGACTGGTCCTTTTCGGGGTCCCGCGCCCGCAGCAGGAGGAATCGACCCGCCTCCTCGTCGTGGCGCACGCGCGCATAATGCCCGGTTGCCAGGTAGTCGAGCCCCATCGCCCGGACCTTGCGCAGCAGTAGGGAGAACTTGATCGCCCGGTTGCAGGCGATGCAGGGATTGGGCGTGCGCCCTCGCGCGTACTCGTCGCAGAACTCGTCGATGACGGCGCGCTCGAACTCCTCGCGCATGTTCAGGACGTAGTGCCGGATGCCGAGGCGCTGCGCCACCGCCCGGGCGTCCCCGATCGCGCCCACCCCACAGCACGCCTTGAACCCGTCGTCGGGCTCGGGGAGCCAATCGGGCCAGAGGTTCATCGTTAACCCGACGACCTCGTGCCCTTGCTCTGCGAGCAGCGCCGCGGCCACCGCACTGTCGACGCCGCCGCTCATCGCGACGGCTACGCGAGTCATGACTGTTTGATTATACTCTCAGGACTTGGGGAAGGCGTACCGTTTGATCCCCTTCCACCAGGCGAGCAGCCGGCGGCGGACCTCCTTCTCGAAGCCCGCCTCGGAAGGCTGGTAGTACAGGCGGTCGCGCAGGTTATCCGGCAGGTACTGCTGATCGACGAAGTGGCCGTGGTAGTCGTGGGTGTACTTGTAGCCCTTGCCGTGCCCCAGGCGCGCGGCGGCCAGGGAGTGGCTGCTGTCGCGCAGGTGGCGCGGCACCGGATCGGCGCGTACCGACTCCACGTCGCGCATCGCCGCGCCGATGGCCTCCACGACCGAATTGCTCTTCGGCGCGGTGGCGATGTAGATTGCCGCTTCGGTCATGGGGATGCGCGCCTCCGGCAGCCCCACGAACTCCACCGCCTGCGCGGCCGCCGTCGCCACGACCAGGGCCATGGGATCGGCTAATCCCACGTCTTCGGCGGCGTGCACCACCATGCGCCGCGCGATGAAGCGGGGGGCCTCGCCCGCCGCCAGCATCCGCGCCAGCCAGTAGACCGCCGCGTCGGGGTCGCTGCCGCGCAGGCTCTTGATGAAGGCGGAGATGGTGTCGTAGTGGACGTCCCCCTCCCGGTCGTAGAGGAGGGCGCGCCGCTGGCTGGCTTCCTCCGCCACGGCCAGGGTGATGTGGCGGGTCCCATCGGATTCCGCCGGCGCGATCGTCCCGGCGGCCTCCAGGGCGTTCAGGACCACCCGGGCGTCGCCGTTGGCGATGTTCACCACGTGCGCCACCGCGTCGTCGTCCAGGATGACCTTCTGGTCGCCGACGCCCCGGGGATCGGCAAGCGCCCGCTGCAGGATCGTCCGCAGGTGCTCCTCCCGCAGCGGCTCCAGTTGAAGCACCCGCGCGCGTGAAACCAGCGTGGCGTTGACCTCGAAGAACGGGTTCTCCGTCGTCGCCCCGATCAGGATGATCGTCCCGTCCTCCACCGCCGGCAGGAGGACGTCCTGCTGCGCTTTGTTGAAGCGGTGGATCTCGTCGATAAAGAGGATGGTCCGCGTCTGGTAGTAGGTGCGGCGGTCCAGCGCTTCGGTGATGATCCGTTTGAGGTCGGCGACGCCCGCGGTGACGGCGTTGATCTGCTCGAAGTCTGAGCGGGTGAGGCGGGCGATGATGTGCGCCAGCGAGGTCTTCCCCGTCCCGGGGGGGCCGTAGAGGATCAGGCTGGCCAGTTCGTCGGTCTCGATGGCGCGGCGGAGGAACGTGCCGGGGCCGACGACGTGCTCCTGCCCGACGAATTCGTCGAGGGTCTGGGGGCGCATGCGCGCCGCGAGCGGCGCATCTTCGGGCAGGCGGTCGGAGGAAAAGAGACTCACAATCGCCTCACGGGGGGACAAGCCCAAGACATCACCGGACAGTTAGACAAATCCCCGCCGTACCGTGGGCGCCGGAGTTCCCGAACCTGTCCTCGACAGGTGGGTGCCCTCCTAGGCGTTTCTGACACTCCCAGCGGAGATCAGGCGATCCGCCCGGTCCCCGGGGCTGTCATCCGCGTCCAGAGTCCGGGCTCCCTCGTGCTCTGTGTTGGCTCGGAACTACTGGCGCGCTCGAGTACGGCAGGGATTCCCTGCTCAAGGCCATCCTACACCTGGCCGGGGGTCCCTGGCAAGAAAAGCCGCCCGTGCGGCCCGTGTGGATCCTCGGTCCGGGCAACCTTACCGACTTTCCGTACTAGGTCTCGATTCTCGTGAGCAGAAGATATGCGTCTCGAAGTGTCGGCATGACGGGCCTAGCCCCAGGGGGAGGAGCGCCGACGCCCCTCACCCAGAGCCCTTCGTCCGTCCTGTTGGCCCCGACGACCTCCCAGTCAACGCCATCCGGCAGGGCGTCGCCTGGCAAAAGAACCTCGAACACCTTGCCTTCAGCTTTTCGGGAAACTTCGGGGGGCGAGCCGCAGGCGGCGATCCGACCTCTCTGCAAAATGGCAACCTGATCGCAAACCACTGTCACATCTTCAGGCTGGTGGGTCGAGAAGACGTGGGAGGTTTCAGCCCCGCGAGGATCTGGAGAAGCGAGGTCTTCCCCGAGCCGTTCGCCCCCAGCAACCCGACTACTCTGCCCTGGACTGAGGCCGTGAGTCCGCCCAGCGCGACAATTCCATCGTACGCGAGAGACACGTCGTGCAGTTCAATGCGCATCGGCGATGCCACTCAGGCGTCCGTGACGGTGATGTGCACATCACGGAGTTGCTGCGGATCCGCGGGCGAGGGGGCGCCAGTCATGAGGTCGGTCCCCGCGGTGGTCTTGGGGAAGGCGATGACGTCGCGGATGGTCTCCTCCCCCGCCAGGAGCATGACCAGCCGATCGAAGCCCAGGGCGATCCCGCCGTGCGGCGGGGCGCCGTAGCGGAGCGCCTCCAGGAGGAAGCCGAAGCGTTCCTGGGCTTGTTGTTCGGAGAGCCCGATGAGGGTGAAGACCTGCCGCTGCAGGTCGCGGTCGGCGATACGGATGCTGCCGCCGCCTACTTCCATGCCGTTCAGGACCAGGTCGTAGGCGCGGGCCCGCACCGCTAGCGGGTCGGTGGCAAGGAGGGCCCGGTCGGCCTGCCGCGGCGCGGTGAATGGGTGGTGGACAGCGACCAAGCGGCCCTCCTCTTCGCTGCGCTCCAGCAGCGGAAACTCCGTCACCCAGCAGAAGCGAAAGACGTTGGCGGGAACCAGGCCGGCTTCCTGAACCGCGGCCAGCCGGACCCGCCCCAGCGCCGCTGCCACCGCGGGTGCGGGTCCCCAGGCGAAGAGCAGCAGGTCGCCCTTCGCCGCGCCCAGAGGTTCGGCCAGTCGGGCGGCGAGCGCCGCGGGCACCTCTCGGCCCAGCGTCCCTCCCGTGCCGGTGGCGCTCAGGGTCAGCGTCGCTAGCCCGCCCGCTCCGGCCTCCTTCGCCACCTCCGCCAGGGCCTCAACCCGGCGGCGGGAGTATCCGGCCGTTCCCGGGACGGCCAGGCCGCGGACCACACCGCCGCCGGCGACCGCTTCCTTCAGGAACGCCGGACCATCGCCGGCGAATAGGTCGGAGACGTCACTGATCGTCAAACCAAAGCGCAGGTCCGGTTTGTCCGTCCCGTACCGGACCATCGCCTCCGCGTAGGTCAGCCGCGGGAACGGCCGCGCGACGGGGATCCCGGTGGCCTCCGTGATCGCCTCCGCTAGGACGGCCTCGGTGACCTCCATTACCGCGGCTTCGTCGACGAAGGACATCTCCACGTCCACCTGGGTGAACTCGGGCTGGCGGTCGGCGCGCAGGTCCTCGTCGCGGAAGCAGCGGACGATCTGGAAGTAGCGGTCCAATCCCGCGATCATCAGGATCTGCTTGAACAATTGCGGCGACTGCGGCAGGACGTAGAAGCGACCGGGCTGGAGCCGACTCGGCACGAGGAAATCGCGCGCCCCCTCCGGCGTGGACTTGATCAGCATGGGCGTCTCCACTTCGACGAACCCTCGCGCGTCCAGGGCGCGGCGGGTTGCCATGGCCACCCGGTGGCGCAGGAGCAGGTTGCGCGCCATCACGGGCCGGCGCAGGTCGAGGTAGCGGTAGCGGAGGCGGACGCTTTCATCAACCGGCTGCTCCTCGTTCAGGGGAAACGGCGGCGTGTCGGCCGGAGCCAGTACCGTCACCGCGTCGGCCCGCACTTCCACCGCGCCGGTGGCCAGCCGCGGGTTCTCCGTTCCCGGCGGCCGGGCGCGGACCTCGCCTTCCACGAGCACGACGTACTCGAGGCGGACCCCGTCCGCCGCGCGGTAGGCTTCCCCCGCCTGCGGCTGCACGACGACCTGGACCAGGCCCTCCCGGTCCCGCAGGTCGAGGAAGATGACGCCCCCCAGGTCGCGGCGCCGGTGCACCCACCCGGCCAGGCGCACGCGCCGGCCCACGTCTTCAAGGCGTAGGCTGCCGCAGTAGTCGGTGCGCATCGCGGCCGTCACGGCTCCAACCGGCGCAGGTCACGCGGGAAGAGGGTCGCCCACCGGACGTTGGTCGCGCCGACGAATTGCGCGGTCAGGCGCTCCAGGCCGATGGCAAAGCCGCCGTGCGGCGGCATGCCGCAGGCGAAGGCCTCCAGGTACCCGGCGAACGAGTCGGGGTTGAGATGGAAGCGCGCCATGTTCTCCCGCAGTTGGGCGTGGTCGTGGATCCGCATCCCACCGGTCGTGACTTCCAGGCCGCGGAAGAGCAGGTCGAAGGACAGCGTGACGGCGGGCTCGGTCGGGTCGGGCAGCGCATAGAAGGGC
>CAYHPT010000056.1:0-6685 GCA_964358435.1 uncultured bacterium
GGGCAGACGGTGAAGATCTAGGTGAACCCCGACAACTTAACAACCACCGTGACCAACTCCGGTTGGCCCTCGCCGAACACCCGCACCTTTCAGGGGGTGCCCAAAGGCTGGCAGGGGCCCGGGAACGCGAACGCCGCCGTCATCTTCGTCGAGGGGAATGTCCTCGCCCTGTGGGGGACGCTGGAGGAAAAGGAGCAGACCACCATCGCCGCCTCCGGCCGGATCGACATCACCAATCACCTGCGCTACGAGCGCCCGCCGAACGTGTACGATCCGAATGACAACCCCCTCAACGTGCTCGGGCTGTACTCTGCGGGCAATGAGATCCGCATCACCACAGCGGCGCCGAACGACCTGGAGATCCACGCGGTGATGATGGCGGGTAATACCGGGGACGCCTATAACAGTTCCGTGAACGTGCAGAACTACAACACGGGATCGCCCCGGGGGACGATCTTCCTCATCGGGGGGATCATCGAGGAGTACTACGGAGCCTTCGGCACCTTCAATGCGGCTACCGGAGCGACCCTCACGGGCTATGGCCGCGACTTCCGATATGACCGGCGCATGAGCCGCGGGTTTTCCCCGCCGTTCTTCCCCACGACCAACCTCTTCGAGCTCGTTCAGGGGAGCACGGGCCTGGCGGGGGTCCGGCCCGTCTGGCGCGAGAGCAGCCCGTGAGGGGCAGTCGTTCGCCGGCCGGCTTTACCTACCTGGAACTCCTCGTCGTCGTCTCGGTCGCTGCGATCCTTCTGGCGCTCTCGCTGACCTCCTGGCAGGGCTACGTGGCCCAGCGCCGGCTGCACTATGGCATCGTTCAGGTGGCGACCGGCCTGCGCCAGGCACAGGAGCGGGCCAAGGAGGCGCGCATCCAGTACACGGTGACCTTCACCGCGGCGTCCTCCGCCTACGTCATCGCCGGCGGCACCTTCGGGGAGAACGCGCGGCTCCCGGACGGCGTCAGCGTCACGGCCAATGACGTCGTCACGTTCTCCGCCTTCGGCCAGCCCGACGCCGCGCACACCATCACGATCCAGAACTCCACAGGTAACGGGACGGTTACGGTCAACGCCACCGGCGGCATCAACTACCAGACTCCGTAACGCCGCGCACGGAACTTTCCCGGCCCGCCGGCGTCCTACATCCAGAACGTTGCCTTGACCCCCCAAAGCGGCTAGTGATAGAGTGAGGCAAATCTGCGGAGGTTTCCCGTGACGACCCCACTGTCGGCCATCCAGCAGGCATCCGCGACGATGCGGCAGGTCCTCTACGAGATCAAACGCGTCATCGTCGGTCAGGACCTGATGCTCGAACGCATCCTGGTCGCGCTGCTGGCGCGGGGGCATATCCTGATCGAGGGCGTGCCCGGCCTGGCGAAGACCCTGGCGATCAAGACCACCGCCCGGGTGATCGACTGCCAGTTCAAGCGCATCCAGTTCACGCCGGACCTGGTTCCCGCCGACCTGATCGGGACGCGCATCTACAACCAGCACACCGGCAAGTTCGACGTCGAACAGGGACCGGTCTTCGCCAACCTGGTGCTGGCCGACGAGATCAACCGTGCTCCGGCGAAGGTGCAGTCGGCGCTGCTGGAGGCGATGCAGGAGCGTCAGGTCACCATCGGCAAGCAGACCTTCCCCCTGCCCGAACCCTTCCTCGTGCTGGCCACGCAGAACCCGATCGAGAGCGAAGGCACCTACCCGCTCCCCGAGGCGCAGGTGGACCGCTTCATGTTCAAGGTGGTCATCACCTACCCGTCCTACCACGAGGAGATGGACGTGGTGGAGCGGGTCACCACCGGCCTCCCCGAGGTTGGGCCGGTGATCCACAGCAACGACCTGCTGGCGATGCAGCGGCTGGCCGATGCGATCTACGTCGATCCCAAGGTGATGGACTACGCGGTGACCCTGGCCACGGCCAGCCGCCGGCCCGGGGAGTACGGCCTCTCCGAGATCGCCAAGTACATCGCCTACGGCGCCAGCCCGCGCGCCTCGGTGAACATGATCGTGGGCGCGAAGGCGCTGGCGCTGCTGCGGGGGCGGGAGTATCTGATGGTGGAAGACGTCCGCGACATCGCCCCGGAAGTGATGCGCCACCGCTTCCTCCTCTCCTACGAGGCGCTGGCGGACGAGGTCACGCCGGACGCGCTGGTCGGGCGCATCCTGGAGACCATCGCCGTGCCGCGCGTGCATATCGGCGACCCTTATGAGGGCCGGGCGGGCGAGGTGGTCCCCCCCGCCACGACGGGGTAGGCGGCGAAGGCGTACCGACCAGGGAGGTGGCGATGGCTGTAATGGAAACGCCGGAGAAGATCCTCCGGCGTCTCGAGTTCAAAGTCGTCCGCCGCCTGGACGGATTCCTCTTCGGCGACTACCGCGGCATCTTCTACGGCCCCAGCCTCGACCTGGCCGAGGTCCGCGAGTACCAGCCCGGGGACGAGGTCAAGCGCATCGACTGGAACGTCACCGCGCGGATGAACCGCCTCTTCATCCGCCAGTATCTCGAAGAGCGCGAACTGACGGCCTGGCTGCTGGTCGACCTCTCGCCGTCGATGGGCTTCGGCACGCGCCGCCATCTGAAGCGGGAAGTCGCGGCCGAATTCGCCGCGGTGGCCGCGTACATCATCACGCGGCACGGTGACAAGGTGGGCTGCCTGGCCTTCCCCGGCCGGCGCCTCCCGGTGATCCCGCCGCGCGCCGGAAGGGTGCAGGCGCTGCGGATCCTGCAGGTGCTGAACCGGACGGAGGCGGGGGAGGGGGGCCTCACCGATCTGGGCGCGGCCGTGCGCCACGCCGGCCGCATGCTGCGCCGGCGCCGCCTAGTCTTTGTCATCAGCGACTTCCTGACGCAGCCGGGGTGGGATGGGCCGCTGCGCGACCTGGGGCAGCGGCATGACGTCATCGCCGTCTGGATCCGTGATCCGGCGGAGGAGGAATTGCCCGATGTGGGCGTCATCCCCATCCGCGATCCCGAGACCGGCCAGCAGACCTGGGTCGATACTTCCGACCGCCGCGTGCGCGCGGCCTACCGCGACCTGGTGCAGGCGCAGCAAACGAGGATTCGCGACACGCTGCGCCGGGAGCGGGTGGACGCGCTGGAACTCTCCACCGCGGGGGCCATGGTGGACCCGCTGGTGAAGTTCGTCACCTATCGAAAGCAGCGAGGACGATGGCGTTTACCTGGCCGGTGATGCTCTGGGCCCTGCCGGCCCTGCCGCTGCTGGTGTGGGCGTACCTGGCGGTGCTGCGCCGGCAGCGGCGAATGCAGGAGCGCCTGGCGGACAGCCACCTCCTCGTCCACCTGGTGACTCCCGTCAGCGCCTGGCGGCGCCATCTGCCGGTGGCCGTCTATCTCGGCGCCGTCCTGCTGCTCGTCCTGGCCATGGCCCGGCCGATCGCCGCGATCCCGCTGCCGGTGAACCGCGCGGCCGTGGTGATCGCCATCGACACCAGCAAGAGCATGATCGCGGAAGACGTAAAGCCGAACCGGCTGGAGGCGGCCAAGAACGCGGCGCGTGACTTCATCAAGGCGATGCCCAACAGCGCGCGCATCGGCCTGATCGCCTTCAGCGACTACGGCACCGTGCTTGCGCCCCCGTCCACCGACCGGCAGGCCCTGGGTGAAGCGCTGGACCGGCTGCAGCCGCAGCAGGCCACCTCCGTCGGCTCCGCCATCCTGGAGGCCCTGCGCGTTCTGCCGCTGCGGAAGGAGTTTCTGGGTGACCGGCTGGAGCGGCTGCGCGGCCCCGTGCCGCAGGGGCCGCAGGTGCCCGCTCCGGCGCCGACGCCCGCGCCCGGCCCGCCGGCCCCGCCGCCATCCGTGAACGAACTGCCGCCGGCGGCCATCCTGATCTTCTCCGACGGTGTTTCCAACCTCGGCGCCGACCCGCGCGCCGCGGCAGCGCTGGCGGCGGAGGCCAAGGTCAAGATCTACGCGGTCGGGCTGGGGCAGCAGGGCGGCACGGTGATGACCTACCAGAACCAGCTCGTCCTGGTGCCGTTTGACCCGACGATGCTGCAGGAGGTCGCCCGCCAGACGGGCGGGGAGTACTTCGGCGCCGCCAATCTGGACGATCTGCGCCGCATCTACAAGCAACTCGGCCGCTCCATCGGCTGGGAGCGGCGGCGCACGGAGATGACTTCGCTCGTCGCCGGCGCGGCGGCGGTGCTGATGCTGGCCGGCGGCCTGCTGTCCATGATCTGGTTCCGGCGGCTGCCATGAGTCTGACCTTCGTCTGGCCGGTCCTGCTGTGGGGCCTGCTGCTCGCGCCCCTGCTGGTCGCGGGCTACGTGCGCCTCCAGCGGCATCCGTCGCCGCACCCCGTGGCCTTCCCCAACGCCCCGCTGCTGGAGGCGGCGATGGCCCGCGGCGGCCGCATCCGGCGGCACCTCCCCGCGGTCCTCTACCTGATCGCTGTCACGGTGCTCCTGGTGGCGCTGGCCCGCCCCGTGGCCCCGCTGCCGGTGCCGTCCAACAAGGTCACGGTCGTCCTGTCTATGGACGTCAGCCGCAGCATGCTGGCGCAGGATGTCGAGCCCTCGCGCATCGAGGCCGCGAAGACGGCGGCAAAGGAGTTCGTCCGCGCCCTCCCGCCGGGGCTGAAGGTGGGTCTGGTGACGTTCAGTTCCTACGCCACGCTGATCGTTCCGCCGACCGCGGATCACGCGCGGGTGCTGGACGCCATCGACCTGCTCACCACCGAGTTCGCCACGGCCATCGGCGACGGGCTGGTGGAGGCGGTGTGGGCGCTGCCCGGCCGCGTGCGGCCGAGCGACCCCTTCAACCCGCCGCCAACCCCGGGCCAGTCCCTGCCGTCGGCGACGGTGGTGTTGCTGTCAGATGGGCAAAGTAATCGGGGGATCCTGCCGCACGAGGCGGCCCGGATTGCCCGCGAGCAGCAGGTGAAGGTCTACACCGTCGGCGTCGGCACGCCGGAGGGGACCTTCCTCAACCTCGGCGGGCGCTCCATCTGGGTGCGCCTGGACGAGGAGACGCTTAAGGAGATGGCCGAGATCACGGGCGGCTCCTACTACCGCACGACGTCGGCCGCAGCCCTGCGGCAGGCCTACCGGCACCTGGGTCGGGTGATCGGGTGGGAGAGCAAGCCCACCGAAGTGACGAACCTGACCGCGGGCGCCGCAGGCATCGTGCTGATGAGCGCGCTGCTGCTCTCCTTCCTCACGGTGCGCCGGGTGGTCTGAGGTCGTGCGCCGCCAACTGATCATCTCTCTCGTCTTGATCCTTCTGCTGGGGGCCTGGATTCCGGCTCCCGCCGCCGCGCAGACCGGCGCCGTCGGCGCCGTCGGCGCCGCCGCCTTCGAGGCCGCGTATCTCTTTGTCGTCCAGGAGTATCTGCGCCCGGTGGCGCCCCGCGACCTCCTGCAGGGCGCCATCGCCGGGCTGAACGAGTACCTGCGCGGTCGAGGCCTGCCTCCGCAGTCCGTCACTCAGACCGGCCAGGACGCGCGTGACCTGGAAGCCGTGCGCGAGGCCGTCGCCGCGGTGGGACGGCGCCTGGGCACGGCGGCGGCGGCGCGCGACGCGGGCTACGCCGCGATCACCGGGATGCTGCGCGTGGTGGGCGATCCCTTCACGCGCCTGGTCCTGCCAGCAACGGGACGCCGGGACACGCGGCCCGCCGGGTACAGCGGGGTCGGCGTCGTCCTGGACCTGGAGGTGCACCCACCAATCGTCGTCGAGGTGATCGACGGCGGCCCCGCCCAGCGGGCCGGCCTGCAGCGCGGCGACATTCTGATGGAGATCGACGAGCGCTCCACGATCAGCATGCCGCCGCAGGAGGTCGTCGCCCGCCTGCGCGGCCTCCCCGGGACCTCCGTCGTCATCCGCATCCGCCGGGGCGGCGGCGAACTGACCATCACGCTGGTGCGGGAGATCATCGGTCTGCGGCAGACGTCGTTCCGCCTGTCGGGTGCCGTTGGCTACCTGCGGCTGGAAGAGTTCGACGGCGGCGCGGGCGAGGAGGTCACCGCGGTCGTGGCAGAACTGCAGCGCCAGGGCGCGCGGGGGCTCATCTTCGATCTGCGGGGCAATCCCGGCGGGTTTCTCGACGAGACCATCACCGTGGCCAGCATTTTCCTCCCGCGGGGCACGGTGACGACGCTGGTCGGCAAGACCGGCCAGCGCACCCGGTTGAGCGTCACCCCCGGCGGGTTCAAGTTCACCGGCCCGATGGTGGTCCTGGTGGACAAGCGCACCGCCAGCGCCGCCGAGATGGTGGCGGGAGCGCTGCAGGACGCGGGCCAGCCCGTGATCGGTGCGCGCAGCTACGGCAAGGGGACGGTGCAGGAACTCCGGCGGCTCCCGGGCGGGGCCGTGCTGCAGTTGACGGTGGCGCAGTACCTCACGCCGAACGGCACCCTGGTGGACGGCCGCGGGATCCTGCCGCAGCTCGAGGTGGAGGCGGAGGAGGGGACCTTCGGCACCGACGACGACCGCGTGATCCAGGCGGCGCGACAGTGGCTGGAGACCCGCGTGGGGAGCCTGTTCCGGCTGGCGGCGTGAGCGCAGGCGGTAGCTCATGGGCAGCGACATTAGGAACGGCCCGGCTCTCGAGACACGTTGCCGATAAGGCAATCTCGCCGTCGGGCAGGTGATCGCGGATCCGTTTGCCGTCTTCTGCCCCGAAGTTGATGCGGTATACTACGTTTGACGGGATGCGATACCC
>CAYHPT010000057.1:0-6540 GCA_964358435.1 uncultured bacterium
ACCTACTGCCTCTGGTGCTGGGGCCACAAGTCGAGCGTGAGCATCATCAAGACGAGGGACTTTGAGACCTTCGAGCACGTCGGCCTGCCCTTCCCGCCCCAGAACCGGTGGTACAGCGACCAGTTGTGGCCGGCGACGGCCGCCGCCGCCGCCAGCACCAGCGCCCACCCCGGAACCCGCAGCAGCTTCCCCGCGAAGAGCGGCAGCAGCACTTTGGTCACATCCAGGATGTACACGAGCACGGCCGGCCAGAAACCGAAGGTGCGGAACGTCTCGGCGGTGCCGGGGTTCTTTCCGACGGCCCGGAAGTCCAGTCCGCGGCGGCGGGCCAGGATGTCCGCCGGCAGGATCGATCCCGACAAGTATCCGGCCAGTGGCAGAAGGAACGCAGAAGTCAGCGTGGACATGACACCCTACCCTTCGTCTCTATGGTGACATGATTCGCCGGTCGAGCAGCCCGGCCTCCTGCAGCCAGGCGGCGGTTGCCGTCATCGCCTGCGGCATGGGCACGCGGGGACTCCAGCGCAGCACCGCTCTCGCCCGCGCGGTGCTGAACCGGCTGCGCCGCAGCAGGTACCCGATCTCCGCCCGGTACCCGCGGGCCGGGCGGCCCGTCAGGGCCGCGACCGTCTCCGTGCCCAGCGTCATGCCGCGCACTACCCACGCGGGCATGGAGCGCAGCCGGCGCCCCGCCATGCGGGCGTAGTAGGCAAAGAACTCTCGCCAGGGGACGTCGGCGTCGGCCAGATTGAAAATCCCCCCCGCTGTGTCCTCGGCAACGGCGGCCGCCAGCAGTGCGTCGACCAGATTGTCGATGTAGATCGGATGGCAGACGCCGCGCCCGCCGGCGACGAGGAGGGGACGGCCCCGGCGCAGCCAGCGGAGGACCAGGCCAGCGAGCCGCACATCGCCGGGCCCGAAGACCTGCCCCGGCCGGAGGATGACGGTGCGCAGGCCCTGCCGCTGTGCCGCCGCGATCTCCGCCTCCGCGCCGATCTTCGTCGCGCGATACGGCCCCAGCGGCCAGAGGGGAGTCTGTTCGTCGATGGGATCTGCGGTCGTCGGGCCGTAGACCGTGATGCTGCTCACGTGCACAAAGCGCGACACGCCCGCGCGCAGCGACGCTTCGACCAGCACCCGCGTCCCGTCGACGTTCGTCGCCCGGGCCGCCTCCCAGGACCACGGCTGCCCCATCCATGCGGCGCAGTGGAAGACCACCGCACACCCGCGGACCGCCGGGGGGAGATCCCCCGGCCGCGTCAGATCCCCCCATGCCGGCGCGATGGAACGCGCGGCGAGCCGCGCCGCCTGATCCGCGCTGCGCACGAGCGCGCGGACGCGTGCACCTGCAAGGACCAGCCGCTCGCAGAGCCGCCCGCCGATGAACCCGCCGCCGCCGGTAACCAGCACCGGCCCCACCTCGGAGAGACCACCGTTTCGCGCCATCAATGCGGAAGGATGCGGGCGTCGCGCAGCCACCGCCCGGTCTCCTCCATCGCCGCGTCCATGGACAGAGCAGGAGACCAGCCCAGCAGCGTGCGCGCCTTCTCCGTGCTGTAGTGGGTCGGCCGGGTCATGTAATGCACGATGCTGCGGTGGGTGAGCGGCGGCCGGCGGGTCACCGTCCCGAGGACTTCCGTGGCGAGGCCAAAGAGCCAGACGGCGAACGCGGGGGAGGAGCGCAACGGCCGGCGGCACATCCGGGCGTAGTAGCCGAAGAACTCGCGCCAGGGCACGTTGCCGTCCGCAATGTTGAAGGCCTGGCCGGCAACGTCTTCCCGCGTCGCCGCGGCGATGAGTGCGTCCAGGAGGTGCTCGATGTAGATCGGGTTGGCGATCCCCCGGCCGCCGTCGGCGAGGACGGACTGGCCGGCCATGATCCGCCGGACGGGGTTGACCGTGCCACCGAATGCGCCGGGCCCGTAGGCCAGGCCGGGGCGCAGGGTGACCACCGGCAGTCCCTGCCGCACCGCCCGCGCCACCGCCTCTTCGGCGCCCACCTTGCTCTGGCCGTAGGCGTCGACGGGCCAGAAGGGGGCCGCTTCGGTGATGACCGCGCGGCGCGTGGGGCCGTACACGGCGGCACTGCTGAGGTGCACCACGCGCTCGACGCCGGCGTGGAGGCAGGCCGCCAGCAGATTCCCGGCGCCGGTGACGTCGATGGCGCGGGCCGCCGCCCAGGAAGGGGGGGAGCCGTTCCACCGGGCGCAGTGAAAGACGACGCGCGCGCCGCGCACGGCGGGCGGCAGAGTGTCGGGGAGGGTCAGATCGCCCTGGAGGAACTCCACGCCCGGACCGTGCTCCGCGCGGACCACGTCCAGTCCCCGCACACGCACGCCGGCGCGGAGGAGCCGTTCGGCCAGATGCGCGCCGATGAACCCGTTAACGCCGGTGATCAGGACAGGATCTTTCACAGGTTTCGTCTCACCATCTGCGCCGGGCGCAACTGTGCGGAGGGCCTGTGGAGGATTACGGTGACCGTCCTCGTCCTCCCTCCCGCTGCTGGCTGGACAACCTTCTTCGCTAGACCCTAGACTTGGAAGAGTAGATGATTGTCCTCTCCTGGGCCCAGCGTCGCCTGGCCCCATTCTTCGCACGCCCGTGGGTCCCGAAGAGCCTCATCGGGCTGGTCACCTTCCTGGCCCTCCTGGTGATCGCCACCCTACCGTACGTCCCGGAGCGCCAGGTGCTGCGGGCCGGGGATGTGGCCAAGAAGGACATCGAGGCCCCCCGCACCGTCGACTACATCGATCCGGAGCAGACGGCGATCCGCCGGCGCATCGCCGCGGGCCGCGTCGAGCCCGTCTACCGCGAAAGCCCCGACGCCACCGCGGCGGCGCGCACCGCCGTGACCACGGCGTTCGAGGCGATCGCGCGCGTCCGCGCGATGACCGGATTGACCGCAGCGGAGCAGCCGGCCCGGCTGCGCCAGGAGGCCGGGGTGCCGCTCGCGCCGGCGGTCGCGGCTGCGGCGCTGACGCTCGCGCCGGCCGCAGCGGCGCAGGCCCGCGCGACCACACTGGCGACGACGGAACGGGTGATGGGTGCGGGCGTGCGCATGGAGCAACTGGAGGAGGCCCGGGAGCAGTTGCGGGAACTCCTGCGCGCCTCCGGGCTGACGGGCCGGGCGCTGGCGGTGGCGAGCGCCGTCGGCCAGGGCGCGCTGCGCGCCAATCTGGTCCTGGATCGGGCCTTCACGCAGACCCTCCGCCGGGAGGCGGAAGAGGCGGTCGAACCGGTGCGCGTCCGCATCCTCCGCGGCGAGATCATCGTCCGCCGCGGCGACCGCATCACCGAGGCGCACCTGCGCAAACTGGAGGCCCTGGGGCTCATCGGCGTGCCCACGAGCTGGGATATCGTCCTGGGCGCCGCCGCCGCCGTCGCGCTGCTGCTGGGGTTGACCGGCTATTACCTGTTCCAGTACCAGCCGGAAATCTGGCGGACCAACCGCTACCTGCTCCTCTGGAGTCTGCTCGTCGTCCTCACGGTCCTGTTGGCCCGGGCGGTCGTCTCGCTGCGGCTCAACCTGAACCTGATCCCCGCCGCCGCGGGGACGATCCTGCTCACCGTGTTGCTGCGGCCACGTCTGGCGCTCTTCAGCGCGGCCGTCCTGAGCATCCTCATTGGGCTGATCGCCACCAGCGACCTGCGCACCGCGTTCATCGCCTTCACGGGGGGCGTGGTGGGCGTGTACGCCATCCGGCGAATCAGCCACCGCACCGATCTTATCGTGGCCGGACTGAAGGTGGGGCTGGCTACCGCGGCGGCGGTGATCGCCACGGGGCTGCTGGAGCGGCAGCCGGTCTATCCCGCGATGGTGATCGACGCCGGCTCCGGCATCTTCAACGGCGTGGTCGTCGGCCTGATCTCCATCGGCATCATGCCGTACCTGGAGAACCTGTTCGGGCTGGTCACGCCGATCAAGTTGCTGGAACTGAGCAACCCCGCCCACCCGCTGCTGCGCCGGCTGCAGCTCGAGGCGCCGGGGACGTACCACCACAGCGTGATCGTGGGCAACCTGGCGGAGGCGGCGGCCGAGGCCATCGGCGCCGACGCCCTGCTGGTGCGCGTGGGGACCTACTACCACGACATCGGCAAGATCCGCCGCCCCGTCTTCTTCGTGGAGAACCAGGTGGGCGTGGACAACCCCCACGAGCGGATGTCGCCCAGCCTCTCCGCGCTGACGGTGGCGGCGCACGTGCGCGACGGCCTGGAGCTGGCCCGCGAATACGGCCTGCCCCGGGTGATCGCGGACTTCATCCCGGAGCATCACGGGACGATGTTGATGACGTACTTCCACCACCAGGCCCTCGAGCGCGGCGACCAGCCCGAGCCCGGCGCCTACCGCTACGAGGGCCCCAAGCCCCAGACGCGGGAGACGGCGATCGTCATGCTGGCCGACGCCGTGGAGGCGGCGGTGCGCACGCTCCCCCGGCCCACCCCGGATCGCATGTACGAGGTCGTGCGCCGGATCGTCCACGAGCGGCTCGACGACGGGCAACTCGACGAGTGCGACCTGATGTTCCGCGATCTGGAGAAGATCGCCCAGGCCTTCACCCGGATCCTGACGGGCATCTTCCATCCCCGGGTCGAGTATCCGGATCTAGAGCAGGATCTGCGGCCGCGCCGGCGCGAACGGGTTGGCCGCACCCGCTAGCCGGCGCGATGCACCGTGAAGGCGCTGGTGACCAACCGCCAGCGGATCGTGCGGATGAGCGCTGCCGCCCTGCGCCGCGCGGCCCTCTGGACGATGCGCCAGGAGCACTGTCCTCCCACCGGTGAGGTCAGTATCGCGGTGGTGGACGACGCGGCGATCACGGAACTGAATCGCCGCTACCTGCGGCGGAACCATCCCCCCGACGTCCTGGCGTTCCCGCAGGACGGCCCCGGCGGTCTGCTGGGGGACGTGGTGATCTCGGCGGAGCGGGCCGCAGCACAGGCCCCACGCTACCGGCAGCCCGTGGCGCGGGAACTGCGGCTGCTGGTCATCCACGGCGTCCTGCACCTGCTGGGGTACGACGACACCACGCCAGCGGCGGCCCGGCGGATGCGCCGGCGGCAGCGGGCTCTCCTGCGCTCGCTGGAGGAGGCCGAAAGGAGGTCGCGATGAACCGGTCGCTGGCGGAGAGCTTCCGCCACGCCTTTGCGGGCCTGGCCTTCGCCTGGCGGACGCAGAGGAACCTGCGGGTCCACGGCGTGGCGACGGTCCTGGTCGTCGCGGTGATCGTCTTCTTCCGTCTGCGCCTGGTGGAGGCGGCCCTGCTCTTGCTGGCCATCGCCGTTGTGGTGTGTGCGGAACTCTTCAATACTGCGGTGGAGGTGCTCGTCGACCGGGTGGTCGGGCTGGAGCACGATCCCGCGGCCAAGATGGCTAAGGATGTCGCCGCCGCCGCAGTGCTCGTGGCGGCCCTGGGGGCCGCGGTCGCGGGCGCGGCGATTCTGCTGCCGAAGGTGCGCTGAGGTGGAACGCACGACCGGGCGGGTCCTCCGTGTCCTCGGGCTGGCCGGGGCGATCGTTCTTGCCCTCTGGCCGGTGCCGGTCCTGACGGTGCGGGCGGCGCGGCCCGCGCGCGTCCTCTGGGGCCAGCCGGTCCGCGGGGCGGTCGCCATCAGACTGGAATACACGCACTCCGTGGAGCGGACTCCCGTGGCCGAACTCTATCGGGCCGACGCGCAGGGTCTTCGTCTGCTGCGCATGGAGTTCGCCTCCCAGGGGGCCGGGCTGCCCTCCGCCGGCTACGTCCGCGAAGGGGACCGGTTTGTCCTGAAGACAGACCGGCTCCTCAACAACCTGGCCCTCCGGGTGAGCGCGGTGGCCCGACCGCGCCTCGTCGTCGGGACGCAGACCCTCGACCTCCTGGCCCTGGCCGGCGATGGCGGGACGGTCGTCCTGGCCGTGCGGCCCCGCCCGCGCCTGGCCGTCCTCCTAGGTGTGCTATACTAATCAGGCTGGGCGGAGGATACTCCGCCCTGTACACATTCCGCGAAATCCTGCTGGTTTGGCACGCGCAGTAGGGCTTCAAGAAGGGATGATTGGCCTCGTTGGACGCTTCGGGTAATACGCTCGCGTACGTCCTGATCGGTCTGTTGCTCCTGCTCTCCGCCGTCTTTTCCGCCGCCGAGACCGCGTTCTTTGCGACCAACCGGCTCCGCCTGCGCCAGCGCGCGGAGGCGGGGGAGGGAGCGGCGCGGCTGGCCCACCGGCTGCTGGACGAGCCCGGGCGCATCCTGACCACGCTGCAGATCGCCGACAACATCGTCAACGTCGGGGCCTCGGTGCTGGCGGCGGTGCTCTTCATCCGCCTCTTCGGCCCACAGCGCGCCGCGCTTTACGCCTTCCTGGTGATGAGCGCGCTGCTCCTGGTCGTGGGCGAGATTGCGCCCAAGACCATCGCCGCCCGCTACGCCGACGGCATCGCCGTGGCGCTGGCCCGTCCGCTACTGCTGCTCTCGCGCCTTCTCTCGCCGGTCATCCGCCTGCTGTCGCTGGCCAGCAACGTGGTGGTCCGCCCCCTCGGCGGCCGGGTAAACATCAACGCC
>CAYHPT010000058.1:0-6514 GCA_964358435.1 uncultured bacterium
GCCCTCTCTTTTGGCTCTCCTTCGAAAGTCCACAGAGTACCGTACACTACCCGGCCGTGACTGGCCTTGACAGGGCGGGGCGCGACTCGCATAATGCGGGCACAGGTACGGACGGGGAGTAGTAAGACGGCTACAGCCTGAGCGAAGGGGACCCACCGGGTGCAAGGTCCCCCGGCAACAGGTCGTCCGAAGGTCGCCCCGCTGACGCGGGTTCAGGCCGAAGAGTGATCTTCGGCGCAGATCCGCCGGGTTCGCCCGTGAGCGCGAAGGCGAGTTGCCGGGAGCCACAAATTCCGGTAACCAGGGTGGTACCGCGGAGCGCTGCTTCGCCCTTGGGGTGAGGCAGCTTTTCTGTTAGGGAGGGGAGTGCAAGAGCGATGGCGACGGAGACGATTTCCCCAACCTATGACCCGCTGCGCGTAGAGCAGCGCTGGTATCAGACGTGGCTGCAGCGCGGCTACTCTCATGCGCCGGTCGACCCGCGGGGCCGGCCGTTCGTGATCATGATGCCGCTGCCCAACATCACCGGCGACCTGCACATCGGCCACGCCCTGAACAACACGCTGCAGGACGTGCTTATCCGCTGGCGGCGCATGCAGGGACGGAACGCCATGTGGATGCCGGGGACGGACCATGCGAGTATCGGCACCCACGTGGTCATCGAGCGGGAACTGGCCAAGGAGGGGCAGACCCGCTTCGACCTGGGGCGGGAGGCCTTCCTCGAGTTCACCTGGCGCTGGAAGGAGAAGTACGGCGGCATCATCTACGGCCAGTTGGAGCGGATGGGGGTCTCCTGCGACTGGGACCGCGTCACCTTCACGATGGATCGCGGCTACTACAACGCCGTCATCGAAGCGTTTCTGCGCCTCTACGCGAAGGGCTACATCTACTACGGCAAGCGGATGATTAACTGGTGCCCCCACGACCTGACCAGCGTTTCCGACCTGGAGGTGGACTACGAGCAGGTCCCCAGCACCCTCTACCACGTGCGCTATCCCGGCGTCGCCGGGAGCGAGGGGATCGTCATCGCCACGCAGCGGCCGGAGACCATCCTGGCAGACGTGGCGGTGGCCGTGCACCCGGACGACCAGCGCTACCGGCACCTGGTGGGGCGGCAGGTGGTGGTGCCCATCGTGCAGCGGATCGTGCCGGTGATCGCCGATGCGCGTGTGGATCCGGAGTTCGGGACGGGCGCCGTGAAGATCACCCCCGGGCACGACCCGCTGGACAACGAGATCGGGGCGGACCACGGGCTGTCCACGCCGGTGGTGCTGGACGAGCAGGGGCGGATGACCGCCGAGACCGGCCCGTATGCCGGGATGGACCGCTTTGCCGCCCGGGAGGGGGTGGCAGAGGAACTGCGCGCCCGGGGGTTGGTGCTCCGCGAGGAGCCCTACACCACGTCGGTAGCCGTGTGCGAGCGCTGCAAGACTGTGCTCGAGCCCTACATCACCGACCAGTGGTTCGTGCGGATGACCGAACTGGCCGAGCCGGCGATCCGCGTGGTGCGCCAAGGGAAGGTGCGCTTCCACCCCGAGCGCTGGACCAAAGTCTACCTGGACTGGATGGAGAACATCCGGGACTGGAATATTTCGCGGCGCCTCTGGTGGGGCCATCAGATCCCGGTGTGGCACTGCCGGGAGTGCGGTGAGACGGCGGCGGCGCGGGAGCGGCCGGAGCGCTGCCCGCGCTGCGGCGGTGGCTCGCTGGAGCAGGAAGAGCAGATTCTGGATACGTGGTTCAGCTCCGGTTTGTGGCCCTTCGCCACGCTGGGATGGCCGGCGGAGACGCCAGAACTGCGCTCCTTTTACCCGGGAGACGTCCTGGTGACCGGGCGGGACATCATCTTCCTGTGGGTGGCCCGCATGATCATGTTCGGTTTGGAGTTCATGGGCGAGGTACCTTTCACGGATGTGTACATCAACCCCACCGTGCTGAACATCGAAGGCAAGCGCATGAGCAAGTCGTTGGGCACGGGGCTCGACCCCATCGACTACATCGAGGCGCTGGGCTACGGCGCCGACGCCCTGCGCTTTGCTCTGGTGATGCGCTGCTCCCAGCACCAGCAGGACCTCCGCTTTAGCGAGAAGATGCTGGAGGACGTGCGCAACTTCAACAACAAGATCTGGAACATTGCCCGCTTCGTGCGCCTGAACCTGGAAGGGTTCGCGCCCCCCGGTGACGGCGGCGCGCCCGCGCAGGCCGCTCTCGGCGTGATCGACCGCTGGATCCTCAGCCGCTACGCGCGCACGGTGCGGGAGGTGACCGCGGACCTGGAGGCCTTTGAGTTCGACAAGGCCGCGCGCACCCTGCACGACTTCCTCTGGGCCACCTACGCGGACTGGTACGTGGAACTGGCCAAGGTGGACCTCTACCGGCAGCCGACGCCGGACCGCCGGCGGCAGGTGCAGTGGACGCTCTGGAAGGTACTGGAGGGCACGATGCGCCTGCTGCACCCGATCATGCCGCACATCACGGAAGAGGTGTGGCAACTGCTGCCGCACGAGGGCGAGAGCATCATGATCAGCCCGTGGCCGGAGGCACCGCTGGAGCGGATCGATGAGGACGCCGAGCGCATCGCCGACCGGTTGATAGCCGTGATCCGCGCCATCCGCTCGCTGCGGGTGGACATGGGCGTGGCCGCCGGGGCCGCGGTGGCGCCGGTGCTGCGCCCCGCCGACGGGGGCGCCCGCGCCCAACTGGAGGCTCTCGGCCCGTACATCACCGCGCTGGCGCGGGCGGGCCAACTGACGTTCCAGCTGCCGTATGCCGCGCCGGCGGCGCGCGCGGCGGCGGCCGCGGTGGACGGCGTGGAGGTGTTCCTGCCGATCGGAAAGGCAGAGGTGGACGCCATCCGGCGGCGGCTGACTCAGGAACTGGAGCGCGTGCGGGGAGAGCTCGCCCGCGTGGAAGGACGGCTGGCCAGCCAGAACTTCCTCACCCGCGCCCCGGCGGAGGTGGTGGAGACGGAGCGGCGCCGGCAGGACGATCTGGCGCGGCGGCGGGACACGCTGACACGGTATCTCCGCGCGCTGGCGTAGCGACGATCCAGCAGGAAAACGGTCTCACTCCCCGAAACTGCGCAGGCGGGGCTTTCTCCGTCGCGGAGGGATACAGTGCGCGCCAGTCCACTCATCGTCACCTTAGCCCTGGTCGGTCTCTTTGTCGTCTCGCTCGTCCTGGGTTACGTCATCGGCGAGGTCTTCCTCAAGCAGACGGGCGTGGCCCAGCAGCCCGCCGTCCAGCCGTCCCCGGCGCCGCAGGTGCCGGCGGCCGTTCCACCGTCGCCGCCGCCTACGCCCGTGCCGCTGCGCACCATCGTAATCACCCCCGCCCCGGCGACCCCGCCGCCCGCTCCGTCGCCCGCACCGACGCCCGCCGTCACCCGTGCGCCGGTACCCCGCGCGACCGTCGCGCCCGCTGCGGGCGTGCTCTTCCGCGTGCAGGCCGGCGCCTTTCTTAAGCGGGAGAACGCCGAGGAGCGTGTGGCCCAACTGCAGAGCGCGGGGTTTGAGGCGTACATCCTGCCGACGGGCGAGCTCTTTAAGGTCTACGTCGGCGCCTTCGCCGGGCGGGAGAACGCGGAGCGCCTGGCGGAGCGGCTCCGCGAGCTCGGCTTCGAGACGATCATCGTCCGGCAGTAGGGCCGCGCCCCGCGCCCGCCGAAGGAGGTTCCCTGCCGACCGTGTCCCCGGAGGATCCTGTGTATCCGCGCGCCCGCCCACCTGAGGCCTTCGCCTTCCAGCGCATCATCTACGAGAAGCGGGACGGCTGGGCCCGCGTGACGATCAACCGGCCGCAGGTCCTGAACGCTCTCGACTTCGCCACACTGAGCGAGATGAGCGCGGCATTCCAGGACGCCTCCTGGGACGACGCCGTGGCCGTTCTGATTCTCACGGGCGCGGGGGAGCGGGCCTTCTGCACCGGCGCCGACCTGACCGAGCAGCAGCAGTTCCTCCGCCGGCCGCGCGACTACTGGAAGTGGATGGGGATGTTCGTGGAGGCGCAGGAGCGGCTGCGCAACATCGGCAAGCCCACCATCGCCCGCCTCAATGGCATCGTCGTCGGCGGGGGCAACGAGTTCAACCTGGCCTGCGACCTGGCCGTGGCAGCGGATGATATCGTCCTGCGGCACATCGGCACGGCGCGCGGCAGCGTCCCGGCGGCCGGCGCGACGCAGTGGCTGCCGATCATGGTGGGCGAGCGGCGGGCGCGGGAGATCCTCTTCCTCTGCGAGGAGGTCACGGCGCAGCAGGCCCTGGCCTGGGGCTGGGTCAACCAGGTCGTCCGGCGCGCGGAGCTGGACGCCGCGGTGCAGCGGCTCGTGGAGAAGTTGATCAACAAGCTGCCGGAGGTGACGCGCTACACCAAGCAGCAGCTGAACTTCTGGCGCGACCTCTCCTGGCACCTCACCATCGGCCACGCCCGCGACTGGCTCACCGTGCACGCCGGCGCGCCGGAGACGCGGGAGGGGATCGAAGCGTTCATGGAAAAGCGGCCGGTCGACTACGAGGCCGTCCGCCGCGCGCTGCGCGAGGACCGGCCCACCGAGTTCGCCTGGGGCCCGCCCACGCAGCGCTGCCCCCACTGCGGGGCGGCACACATCCCCGAGGAGTTCACCTACTGCGGCAACTGCGGCCGACCGCTCGGGCGGCCGGATGAGCCGCCGCCTTAGATTGAAAGGAGGATAACCCCATGGCCCTGCAGCACCTGGTGGTCACCCGTGAAGAGGCGATCGCCGTGGTGCAGTTGAACCGCCCGGACGTCCTCAACGCCCTGAACCGGGCGCTGATGGACGAACTGGTGACCGTGCTTGAGGATTTCGACCGTGATGAGGAGACCCGCTGCATTGTGCTCACGGGTAGCGCCCGCGCGTTTGCCGCCGGCGCGGACATCCGGGAGTTTGCCGACGCCTCGGCCGTGGACATGCTGCAGGGGTACCGCTTTCAGCAGTGGGAGCGGATCCGCAAGGTGACGAAGCCGCTGATCGCGGCGGTCACCGGGTTTGCGCTGGGCGGCGGGAACGAACTGGCGATGCTCTGTGACATGATCATCGCCGGCGAATCGGCCCGCTTCGGCCAGCCGGAGATCAACCTGGGGCTGATCCCGGGCGCCGGAGGGACCCAGCGGCTGACGCGCGCGGTGGGCAAGTACCGGGCGATGGAACTGATCCTCACCGGCCGGCAGGTGACGGCGCGGGAAGCGGAGGTGATGGGCCTGGTGACACGCGTCGTGCCGGACGAGGTGGTCCTCCAGGAGGCCAAGACCCTGGCGAAAGATATCGCGGCTCGGGCGCCCGTGGCGGTCCGGCTGGCCAAGGAGGCGGTTCTCAAAGCCTTTGATACCACCCTGGAGGGCGGGCTGGACTACGAGCGGAAGTGCTTCTACCTGCTCTTCGCCACCGAGGACACGGAGGAAGGCGTCCGCGCCTTCCTGGCCCGCCGGCCCGCACAGTTCCGCGGGCGCTAGAATCGGCGGCGCGCGCCGAACCGGTTATTGCCCGAGAGGAGGCAATGAGATGGCTGCGCCCTCACTAGAGACTGTGCTGGTTGCCGAGGACTTCGGCGTCCTGACGCTTACCTTGAACCGGCCGGATGTCCTCAACGCCGTCAACGAGCAATTGAGCCTGGAGCTGCAGGAGGCGGTGAGGTACGCGGAGCGCGAGGCCGCCGTGCGCTGCATCGTGGTCACGGGCGCCGGTCGCGGTTTCTGCTCGGGGCAGGACCTGCGCGATCGGGCCGGGATGGGGGAGATCTCCTACGGCGACTCGCTGCGGCGACGCTACAACCCGGTGATCCTGCGGCTGGCCACGGTCGAGAAGCCGGTCATCGCCGCCGTCAACGGGGTGGCTGCAGGCGCCGGATGCAGCCTGGCTCTGGTGTGCGATCTGCGCATTGCATCAGACAAAGCCTCGTTCATCGAGGTCTTCGCCCGCGTCGGGCTGATCCCCGATTCCGGCAGCACCTACTTTCTGCCCCGGCTGGTCGGGCTGGGCAAGGCCTTTGAACTGGCCTATCTCGCCGAGCCGGTGGACGCGCAGGAAGCGTTGCGGCTCGGACTGGTGAACCGGGTGGTTCCCCATGACACGCTGATAGATGCGAGCATGGAGCTCGCCCGGCGGCTCGCCTCCGGGCCCACCAAGGGCTATGGGTTGACCAAGCGGGGCCTGCGCTACGCGCTGCGGGCGACGCTGGAAGAAGCCCTGACCTACGAGGCCTACCTGCAGGAGATCGCCGGGCACACCGCCGATCACCGCGAAGGCGTCACCGCGTTCCTGGAGAAGCGGACGCCCAAGTTCATCGGGTCCTAGCCGAGGTCGGGCGGAAGGCGTGTCGGTAACCGATGCCTGAACCGGTGATCATCGATGCGGTGCGCACGCCCGTTGGACGCTACGGCGGCGTGCTGAAGGACGTCCGCCCCGACGACCTGGCGGCGCTGGTCATCCAGGAACTCGTCCGCCGCAACCACCTGGATCCCCAGAGCATCGAGGACGTGATCTTCGGCTGCAGCAACC
>CAYHPT010000059.1:0-6494 GCA_964358435.1 uncultured bacterium
GCTACCCCGGCTACATGTACACCGACCTGGCCACGATCTACGAGCGGGCGGGGCGGATCCTGGGCCGGAAGGGCTCGATCACGCAGATTCCGATCCTGACGATGCCCGACGACGATATGACCCATCCCATTCCCGATCTCACCGGCTACATCACGGAGGGGCAGATCGTGCTCAGCCGCGCGCTGCACCGCCGGGGCGTCTACCCGCCCATCAACCCGCTGCTCAGCCTCTCCCGGCTGATGAACGACGGCATCGGCAAAGACCGGACGCGGGAGGACCACGCCAACGTGAAGGACCAGCTCTTCGCCTCTTACGCCAACGCCGTGGACCTCCGCCGGCTGGTGGCCATCATCGGCGAGGAGGCGCTGACCACCCGCGACCGCCTCTACCTGCAGTTCGCCGACCGCTTCGAGCAGGAGTTCCTGGGGCAGGGGCAGACCGACCGATCGATCGAGGAGACGCTGACGCTCGGCTGGAAGCTCCTGTCGAGGTTCCCCAAGGGCGAGCTCAAGCGCATCAAAGAGGACCACGTCGACCGCTACTACTTCGGCGAAGAAGTGGAGAAGCTCTGGGAGACGAAGGTGGCGCGCTAGTGGCAGAAGCGATCAGCCCCACCCGGATGAACCTGCTGCAGCGCAGCAATACCCTGCTGGTGGCGCTGCAGGGGGTGGACCTGCTGAAGCGCAAGCGGGACGCGCTGGTCGCCGACTTCTTCAAGATCGTGCGCGAGGCCCTGGCGGCGCGGGAGCGCCTGAACGCGGCGGCGCGGGAGGCCTACGTCTTCCTCAGTTTGGCCAAGGCCGTCGAGGGGAAGGAGACCCTGGAAGCCGCGGCGATGGCCGACCGGGGCGAGGTCCTCGTGGACATCGAGGTGCGGAACGTCTGGGGCACCAAGATCCCCGAGGTCGGCGTGCGCGACGTGCGCCGCTCGCTGCTGCAGCGCGGGCACAACCCCACCGCCACCAGCGCCCGCACGATCGAGAGCGCCGCGCAGTTTGAGGAACTCCTGGCGGCGATCCTGCAGGTCGCGGCCACGGAGATCAAGCTGAAGAAGATCGGGGAGGAGATTAAGAAGACAACGCGGCGCGTCAACGCCCTGGAGCAGGTGGTCATCCCCCGCATCCGCGGTGAGATCCGCTACATCGCCGCGGTGCTGGAGCAGCGTGCCCGCGAGGACGTCTTCCGCCTGAAGCGGATCAAGAAGAAGCTGGAGGCGAAGGAGCGGCGGGCTGCGCCGGCGGCAAATCCGGCCCATGCCGGCGGACCGTAGGATATGACCGTCGCCCGTCCCGTGGTGCGGCTCCGCCTGCCCTGGTGGCAGGTCGGCCTCACCGTCGTCCTGGCGGCGGGCGGCTTCTTCGCCGCCACCCAGATCCGTAATGAACTGGAGATCCGCGAGCACCTGCGCATTCCGTCCACCCGGCTGAACGAACTGGCGATTCAACTACAGAAGCAGGAGCGGCGCCGCGCCTCGCTGGAAGCGGCCGTCGGCGAGTTGCGCCACCAGGTGGCCGCCCTCGAGCGCGAGGCCGCGGAGCGGCAGAGCAGCGTCGCCCGGATGAACCGCGAGGTGAGCGAGCTGCGGGTGCTGGCCGGCTTCATCCCCCTGGCAGGGCCCGGCGTGGTGGTGGAGATGCGTGACAGCCCGCGTCCCATCCAGCCCGGCGACGACCCGAACAAGACGATCCTGCACTACACCGACATCCACGCGGTGATCAACGACCTCTGGGCGGCGGGCGCGGAGGCGATCGCCGTCAACGGCGAGCGGATTATCACCCGCACCGGGTTCACCTGCGTGGGCACGACGATCCTCTGCAATACGAAGCGGATCGCGCCGCCCTACATCATCGTCGCCATCGGCGACCCCGCGCGCCTGCTGGCGCATCTGGAGCGCGCCGCCGGCCCGGCCGAGATTCTGCGGGCGTTTGGCTTCCCGCTGCGCCTGCAGGGGATGGAGCGCGTGACCGTGCCCGCCTACCGCGGCACCACCCAGTTCACCATCGCTCGCCCCTCCGGCGAGGGGCCGTAGGAGCGCCACCGTGTGGCTGCCGCTGATCGGCCTGCTGCTGGGGATTCTCATCGGACTCCTCAGCCCGGTGGAGATCCCGCTGGGTTACGTCAAGTACACGGCGATCGCCATCCTGGCGGCGATCGACACGATCCTGGGCGGGGTGCGGGCGCAGTTGGAGTCGCGCTTCGACCTCACCATCTTCCTCACCGGTTTCATCATCAACGCCGGGTTCGCCGCGCTGCTCGCGGGGTTGGGTGACCTCCTCGGGCTGGACCTCTACCTCGGGGCGGTCATCGCCTTCAGCATCCGGATTTTCAACAACGTGGGCTTCATCCGGCGGGATCTGCTGGACGTCTACTTCCGGCGGGTCAAACGCGCGCGTGACGTTACGGGATAGTCGCGGCGCGGCGGGCAACCAGATGTCAGGAGGTGCGCCATGGTCCGGATAGGGATCAACGGGTTCGGCCGGATCGGCCGGCAGTCGCTGCGGGCGATCCACGAACGCGGCGGCGGGCAAGTGGCGGTGGTGGCGATCAACGACATCGCCGACCTAGCCACCAACGCGCACCTCTTCCGCTACGACTCCAACTACGGCCGCTATCCGGGCGCGCTGGAGGCGCGGGACGGTGAGCTGGTCATCGACGGTCAGGTGATCAAGGTCTTCCAGGAGCGCGAGCCGTCGGTCATTCCCTGGGGCCGGGTGGGCGTAGAGCTGGTGCTCGAGTCGACCGGTCGCTTCACCCAGGCGGAGAAGGCCCGCGGCCACCTGCAGGGCGGGGCGCGGAAGGTGGTGATCAGCGCGCCGGGGAAGGGCGAAGACATCACCGTGAACATGGGGGTCAACCACGATCTGTACGACCCCAAGAAGCACACCGTGGTCAGCAACGGCTCCTGCACCACCAACGCGCTGTCGGTCACGGCGAAGGTTCTGTCCCGCGAGTTCGGCATCAAGCGTGGCTTCATGACCACCGTGCACTCCTACACCAACACGCAGCGCATCCTGGACGTGGTCGGGGAAAACCTGCGCGAGGCCCGCGCCGCGGCGCTGAACATCATCCCGGCGACCACCGGTGCGGCGAAGGCGATCTTCCTCGTGCTCCCCGAACTCAAGGGGAAAATGCACGGCATCGCCCTGCGGGTGCCGACGCCCACGGTTTCGATCGTCGACCTGGTGTGCGAGCTGGAGAAGAACGCGACCGCGGAACAGGTCAACGCCGCGTTCAAACGCTACGCCGAGGAGGAAATGAAGGGGATCCTCGGCTACACCGAGGAGGAACTCGTCTCCATGGACTTCAAGGGCAGCTCCTACTCGGGCATCGTGGACGCCCCGCTGACGACCGTGCTCACGGACAACTTTGTGAAGACCTTTACCTGGTACGATAATGAATGGGGTTACGCCTGCCGCGTCGCCGATCTGGTGAAGTACATGGCCGAGCTCGGGCTGTAGCTCACGGGAGGACGCAGGGGGTGCGGGGCGTAGCCCCCACCCCCTTTCTTGTGTGAGGAGGCCGCGTGGCCAAGCAGACGGTGCGGGACATCGACGTCGCGGGGAAGCGGGTGCTCGTCCGGGGGGACTTCAACGTCCCGCTGGAAGACGGCCGCATCACCGACGACCGGCGCATCCGCGAGGCCCGGCCGACGATCACCTACCTGATCGAGCGGGGCGCCCGCGTCATCCTCTGCTCCCACCTCGGCCGGCCCAAGGGGCAGGTGGTGGAAAGCCTGCGCCTTGATCCGGTGGCGGCACGCCTTGGCGAACTGCTGGGGCGCCCCGTGCGCAAGACGAACGAGGTCGTGGGGCCGCCGGTGCAGGCCGCGGTGGCCGCGATGAAACCGGGGGATGTGCTGCTGCTGGAGAACCTGCGCTTCCACGCCGAGGAAGAGGCGAACGATCCGGCTTTCGCCCGCCGGCTGGCCGCGCTCGCCGACATCTACGTCAACGACGCCTTCGGCACGGCGCACCGGGCGCACGCCTCCACCGTCGGCGTCGCGCAGTATCTCCCCGCCGTGGCCGGGTTCCTGATGGAGAAGGAACTCCTCCACCTCGGCGCCATCCTGGACCGCCCGACGCATCCGTTCGTGGCAATCCTCGGCGGGAAGAAAGTGGAAGACAAGATCCCCGTGATCCGCCACCTCCTCACGAGGGCCGATGCCATCCTGCTGGGCGGCGCGATGAGCTACACTTTTCTGCGGGCGCGGGGGCTGGAGGTGGGGAAGTCGCTGGTGGAGCCGGAGATGGTCGGCCTGGCCGGCGAATTGATGGAAGAGGCCCGCCGCCGGGAGGTGGCGTTCGAACTACCCGTGGACGTCGTCGTGGCGCAGTCACCCGAAGGCGGGCCGACCCGGGTGGTGCCCGTGGAACTCCTGCCTCCGGACTGGATGGGTGTGGACATCGGCCCGCGCACCCGCGAGCAGTTTATCGACGTGGTCAAGCGCGCCGGCACCATCTTCTGGAACGGGCCGATGGGCATCTTCGAGGTCGACGCCTTCGCGGACGGCACGAAGGCTCTGGCGCAGGCCATGGCGGAGACCTCCGCCACCACCGTGGTCGGCGGCGGCGACACCGCCGCAGCCGTGGAGGAGGTCGGTGTGGCCGACCGCATCACCCACATCTCCACCGGCGGCGGCGCCTCCCTGGAGTTCATGGAGGGCAAGGTCCTGCCCGGCGTCGCCGTGCTCAACGATCGCCGATGACGCGCATCCCGCTGATTGCCGGCAACTGGAAGATGCACAAGACGGCGCGCGAGGGCGTCGAGACCGTCACCGCGCTGAAACCGCTCGTCGCCGCCGTCGAGGGCGTCGATATCGTCGTCTGCCCGCCCTTCATCGCGCTCGCCGACGTCGGCCGTGCCCTGGCGGGCAGCAACATCGAACTCGGCGCGCAGGACATGCACTGGGAATCGCAGGGGGCCTACACCGGGGAGATCTCCGGGCCGATGCTGTGGGACCTGGGCTGCACCTACATCATCGTCGGGCACTCGGAGCGGCGCCGCTTCTTCCGCGAGACCGATGACGATGTGGGACGAAAGGCCGCCGCGGCCTTCGCCCACGAACTCCTGCCGATCATCTGCGTGGGCGAGACGCTGGACGAGCGCGACGCCGGCCGCACGGAAGAGGTGATCGCGCGGCAGGTACGATGGGGCAGCGCCGCGCTCGATCCGGCCGTGGGAGACCGCCTGGTGGTTGCCTACGAGCCCGTCTGGGCCATCGGCACGGGGCGGGCCGCCACCGGCGCGGAGGCGAACCGTGTCAGCGGGCTGATCCGGGTCTGGCTGGCCGACCGGTTCGGCGAAGGGGCGCAGCAGACGCGCATGCTCTACGGCGGCAGCGTCACGCCGGAAAACATCGGCGAGTTCATCACCCAGCCGGAGATCGACGGTGCCCTCGTCGGCGGCGCGAGCCTGGATCCCCAGGCCTTCGCGGCCATCGTGGGCGCGGCGGCCGGGGGCGGGTAGGGTCGCCGGCATCCTGGTGGGCGCAGGGTGGGCATAGTACAATAGCGGTGCTGTTGGAACGAAGGAGGTTCCCGTGTACGAGGGTGTCCTGATCGCGCACTTCATCCTGGCGGTGGCCGTGATCGGTGTCGTCGTCCTCCAGGGACCGAAAGGGGAAGGCCTGGGGGCCATCGGCGGCAGCGCGCGCCTCTTCCACGGCCCGCGGCCGCGGGAGACGCTGATGCTGCGCCTCACGACCGCCGTCTCGCTCCTCTTCGTCTTTACCGCCACCTACCTGGCCCTCGCCCGCTAGCCGGCCTGATTGCCCCTCCCGCGCGCGGCGGGCTATAATCGCAGGTGCCGCATCCCGTGCCGGGATGGCGGAACTTGGCAGACGCGCACGCTTGAGGGGCGTGTGGGGTAACCCATGGGGGTTCAAATCCCCCTCCCGGCACCACGAACACCTGTTCGATATTAGGGCGTCCCGGATAGCAGAGTGGACCTTTCTGAGACGGGTACCGTGGGGAGGATCCGCCGGCCACACGAGCCAGTCTACGACGGCTCGGCAGTGCTTGTTTGACGGTGAGCTTCAGAACCTCACAACGGCCGTGGCCGCGCCAGGATTGAGTAGATATCGCGGCGATGGCGGATAGCCCACACGGTCACCGTACGTCCTTCGATCTCGTGACAGCCCCGATAGTCACCCACCCGGATCTTCCAAAGGCCGATCAAAGAGCGCCGGAGCCGTCCGCCATATCTGGCCGGCTCAGTCATCAGGCGGGTCTCGACCGCCCGGATGATGCGCGCACGGAGGTTCCGTGGGACGCGCGGGAGATCTTCGGCGGCGACTTCTGGCCGGTACACCACCGCATAGTGGTCACGCACCGGCTACCTGATCCTGAAGCGTCGCTTGACTGCCGCGTGTGGGATCGCACGCGCCGGGTTTTTCCGCCGCTGCGTGACGACCTCTTCCAGGGCCGCATCTTCCAGTAGTTCGAGCGCCTCGCGCACGAGATCGCGGACTTTCTGGGAGAGGGAGACGCCATCCT
>CAYHPT010000060.1:0-397 GCA_964358435.1 uncultured bacterium
TTGCAGGAGGTGGCCCACGAGGTCCTCGCGGGCAGAAATCTCCCTTGACGCCGGGCGAATTCCTGCTACATTCCTAACTAAGTAAACCGCAGACGCAAGGACTGAAGGCCGCGACGCCTTCCCGCTGGGGGGGGCGTCGCATCCGTTTTGGAGGAGGGAGGCGCACGATGCTAAACGTCCGGAACCGCGCCGACGCGCAGATGACACCGCAGGAGGTCGTCGAACGCGGCCGCCAGGCCGGCGTCCAGATGGTCGATCTGCGCTTCAGCGACCTGCTGGGGGTCTGGCAGCACTTCACCATCCCCGTGGACGAACTGACGCCGGGGCTCTTTCAGGAAGGCATCGGCTTCGACGGCTCCAGCATCCGCGGGTTCCAGCAGATCCACGAGAGCGACAT
>CAYHPT010000060.1:407-6468 GCA_964358435.1 uncultured bacterium
GCCGGGCCGCGCGCGTCGATCCCATGTCGCGGGTGTCCACCCTGATTCTCACCTGTAACGTGGTCGACCCGATAACCCGGGCGCCCTATTCGCGCGACCCGCGGGGCGTGGCCCAGCGCGCGGAGCGGTATCTCGCCCAGAGCGGCATCGCCACCACCAGCTACTGGGGTCCGGAGGTGGAGTTCTTCGTCTTCGACGACGTGCGGTACGACCAGAACCAGCATTCCGGGTACTACTTCCTGGACTCGGCGGAGGGCGCATGGAACACCGGGCGGGAGGAGCGGCCGAACCTCGGCCACAAGCCCCGGTATAAAGAAGGGTACTTCCCGGTCCCGCCGACGGACTCCCTGCAGGACTTCCGCTCGGAGGCGGTGTTGAAGCTGCAGCAGGCCGGGCTGGGCGTGGAGGTCCACCACCATGAGGTGGCGACCGCGGGACAGTGTGAGATCGACCTGCGGTTTACCACGCTCACCGACATGGCCGACGCGGTGATGCTGTACAAATACATCCTCAAGATGCACGCGCGGGCGCAGGGGAAGACGGTGACCTTCATGCCCAAGCCACTCTTCGGCGATAACGGCTCGGGGATGCACACCCACCAGAGCCTGTGGCGGGAGGGGACGAACCTCTTCTTCGACGCGCAGGGGTACGCGCAGGTGAGCGACCTGGCGCGCCACTACATCGGCGGCCTGCTGCACCACTCCCCGGCGCTGCTGGCGCTGTGCGCGCCCACGACCAACTCCTACCGCCGCCTCGTCCCCGGCTTCGAGGCCCCGGTGAACCTGGTCTACTCGCAGCGCAACCGCAGCGCCTGTGTGCGCATCCCGGTCTACTCCACCGACCCGCAGACGAAGCGCGTCGAGTACCGCCCGCCCGATCCGTCCGCCAACCCCTATCTGGCGCTGGCGGCCATGCTCATGGCCGGCCTCGACGGCATCGAGCGGCGGCTCGACCCGGGGGCGCCGATGGACGTGGACCTCTACGACCTGGCCGCCCACGACGGCGAGTCGGTCCAGCAGGTGCCGGGAAGTCTCGGCGAGGTGCTGGACGCCCTGGAGGCGGACCACGAGTTCCTGCTGCGCGGCGGCGTCTTCACGGAGGATCTGCTCCAGACCTGGATCCAGTGGAAGCGCACCCGCGAGGTGGACGCGGTGCGGCTGCGGCCCCACCCCTGGGAGTTCTACCTCTACTACGACGTCTAGCGGGTGCCCGTCGCGGGCGCGCCCCGCGGTTAGACCGTCAGGCGGCCGAAGGTGGCCGCTTGACGGTTTTCGGCGCATCCGCTAGCGTGGCTTATTGAAAGTGACTTTCACCTAGACCATGGACCTGGATCGCGCCGCCGGGAGGCTTCGAGCGGGCGGGCGGCGGGTCACGCCGCAGCGCCGGGCCGTCCTGCGGGCGCTCACGGACCTGGGCTGCGCCACGGACGCGGAAGAGATCCACGGGCGGGCCCGGCGGCTGCATCCACGCATCGGACTGGTCACGGTCTACCGCGCCCTGGAGGCGCTCACCGCGGAGGGGCTGGCCCAGTCGATCCTCCTCGGGGACGGGCGGACCCGCTACGAGGTCACCGAGCAGGGACGCCACCATCACCACCTGGTCTGCCTGCACTGCGGCCGGATCGCCACCACCGACGAGTGCGCCGTCCAGCCGCTTGAAGGGACGATCCTGCGGAGGGGGTTTGAGGTCACTGCGCACCGGCTGGAACTCTTCGGCTACTGCGCCCGGTGCCGCACCCGCCGGTAGGGGACGGAATCGCGCGGCGCGGGCGCCCTCCGCGGTGCTGGGGGTGGCGCTGGCGCTGGCGGTCGCGGGATGCGGCGCTCGAACCACAGCGCCGCCCGGCCTCACCGTGACCGCGACGATCTACCCACTCTCCGAGTTTGCGCGCCGCATCGCCGGTGACCGGGCCGCCGTGATGGTCCTCGTCCCGCCGGGAGTGGAGGCGCACGACTACGAGCCTACGCCGAAAGATGTGGCGGCGCTGGTCCGGGCACGGCTCTTCATCTATAACGGGGCCGGCTTCGAGCCGTGGGTGGAGCGCCTGCTGCCCCAACTCCCGGCGGGGACGGAGCGGGTAAACGCCACGGAGGGCCTGCCGTTGGTGCGGGGAGACGGCGGGGTCGACCCGCACGTGTGGCTCGACCCGGTCCTGGCCCAGCAGCAGGTGGAGCGCATGCTCGCCGCGCTGGTGCGCGCCGACCCCACCGGCCGCTCTCGCTACGAGGCCAACGCCGCCGCCCTGCGTGCCGAGCTGGCGGCGCTGGACGCGGACTACCGGCAGGTGCTGCAGGGGTGCCGGCGGAAGGAATTCATCAGCGCCCACGCGGCGTTTAGCTATCTAGCGCGGCGGTACGGCCTGCGCGTGATCGCGGTCAGCGGGCTGGCCCCGGAGGCGGAGCCGTCGGCGTCCCGGGTGAAGACGATCGTGCAGCAGGCGCGGCGCAGCGGCATCCGGGTGGTCTACGTTGAGCCGCTGGGGGAGCGGCGGGTGGCGGAGACGATCGCCCGGGAGGTGGGCGGGACCACCGCGGTGCTGGACCCGCTGGAGGGCCTGACGGTAGAGGCGCAGCGCGCGGGGAAGAACTACTTTACGGTGATGCATGAAAACCTCGATCAGCTCGCCCAGGGTCTGGACTGTCGCTGAGACGCCGGTCGCCGAACTGGAGCACGTCTGCTTCAGCTACGACGGCGAGCGCGTCCTGGACGAGATCAGCCTGCGCATCGCGCGCGGCGACTTCCTGGGGATCATCGGGCCCAACGGCGCGGGCAAGACCACGCTGCTGCGCATCCTCCTGAGCCTGCTGCGTCCCTCCTGCGGCCACGTCCGCCTCTTCGGCACGGACGTCGCCCAGTTCCGCGAGTGGCAGCGCGTCGGCTACGTCCCGCAGAAGGGCGTGGCCTTCGAGGCGCGCTTCCCGGCCAGTGTCTTCGAGGTCGTCGTCAGCGGCCGGGTGCGGCACGCCGGGCTGGGCCGGCGTTTCGCCGGACCGGACTACGAAGCGGCACGGCGCGCCCTGGAGACGGTAGGGATGCTGCCTTTCCGCGACCGGTTGATCGGGCAGTTGAGCAGCGGGCAGCAGCAGCGCGTCCTCATCGCCCGAGCCCTGGTTAGCAATCCCGACCTGCTCGTCCTGGACGAACCCACGGTGGGCGTGGATGCGGACGCGCAGGAACAGTTCTACACTCTGCTGCACCGCCTCAACCGCGAGACGGGGACGACGCTGGTCCTAGTCTCCCACGACATCGGCGTGATCTCGCAAGAGGTCACACAGCTCGCCTGTCTCAACCGCACCCTGGCCTTCCACGGCAGCCCGGAGGAGGCGGTGCGCTCCGGGGCGCTGGCGGAGATGTACCGCACGCAGAGCTGGATGGTGGCGCACCGGCACTGATCGCGCCGATGCTCCCTCCGCGCTGACCCGCCGATGCCGGAAATTCTGCAGTATGGCTTCATGCAGCGCGCGCTGCTGGCGGGCGCGATGATTGGGACGATCGCGCCCGTGATCGGCGTCTTCCTGGTGTTACGCCGCCTCAGCCTGATCGCGGACACCCTGGCACACGTCGCCCTCGCCGGCGTTGCCGTGGGACTGCTGCTGGGGACCTATCCGGTGGCCGGGGCGCTGGCCGCCGCGCTGCTGGGCGCCATCGGGATCGAACGCCTCCGTACCGCGGGGCGCCTCTCCGGTGAGACCGCGCTGGCCATCTTTCTCTCGGGCGGGCTGGCCGTGGCCGTGGTGGTGATCGGCCTGGCCGGCGGGTTCAACGTCGGGCTCTTCACCTACCTCTTCGGCGCCATCACCGCGGTGCAGCCGCGCGACCTCTGGGTCATCCTGATCCTGGGCCTGGTCGTGCTGGGCGCCGTCGCCGTGCTCTACAAGGAACTCTTCGCCATCACCTTCGATGAGGAGGGCGCGCGGGTACAGGGCCTCCCCGTGGAGGGGCTCAACCTGCTGCTCACCGTCCTGGTCGCCGTGACGGTCGTGGTGGCGATGCGCATCGTGGGGATTTTGCTCACCAGCGCCCTGATCGTCATCCCCGCCGTCACCGCGCTGCGCCTGGCCCGCAACTTCCGCAGCGCGCTCGGGATGGCCGTGGCCTGCTCCCTGGTCACGGTACTGGCGGGTATCACCGCCTCGTTCTATCTGGATATCCCGGCCAGCGGCGCCATCGTCCTGGGCGGCATCCTTCTGTTTGCTGGCGCCTCCCTTCTCGCCCCGCGGCGTTAGCCGGTAGAGAAGCGTTCAGGGCCGGCACCCGGGGTGGAGGTGCCGGCCCTGCGCTCTCCCGACGGTGTGTGTCGGCTGGAGGGAGAAAGGTCGTCAGCGCAACTGCTGCCAGGAGAGAATCTCGATACCGAAGCTCCGCAGGCGGCGGGTCGCCAGCGGGTCAAACCGGAGCACCGTCGTGCCATTGATGTTGTCGAACGACGGGAGAGTGTTGTTGGCCGTCCCGTGGTACATGGCGCCGATGACGTCCACCAGCGCCTGCTGGCCTACTTCCATACCGTCGCTGGTGTAGACCAGCCCGTCGGCGACGAACCTCTGCAGGGCCCCACCCTGCATGATGAAGCGTCCCCGGCTCGAGCCGTTCGGGAAGAGGGCCAGCGCCACCATCTGGCGCGCCGCGTCGGCGACGGCCGGAACCGGATTGAGGATGTCGTGCTGGATCGTCAGCGTGGTGTTGTTGCTCATGGTCAAGTCGCCTTCGACCACCAAGGTGCCGTCGCGGATGACCAGGTCGCTGGCCAAGGCACGGTTGGTCGGCCGGCCCCCGCCGCAGGCGATCCGCGCGGTGCCGCCGATCTGCACGTCTCCGCGCACGTAGTTCATCCCGGCGATGCTCTGCCCCGGGTTGCTGTTCAGGTAGGCCAGCACGCAGGCGAACTCGGCAGCGGTGTAGGCGGCGCAGGAGCCGGCCCCACAGTTCGCGGGATTGGGGACGCCCGCCCCCACGTTTACCGGCGCATTCGCCGTGTTCGCCGTAGCTTCGTTGAAGAACTGCACCGGATCGAGGGAGGCCTGCGGCAGCACGCGCGCTCGTGCGTTGTTCATGTAGACATGCCGCATGTTCTCGACACCGCGGAGGTAGTTGATGGTCTGAATATCTGTCGAGGAGTTCTGCACCGTCAGGCAGGCGTACATCGAGGGCGGGCTGCAGGAGTGCAGCCAGGGGTTCGTATCGGGCTGCGCCTTGATGATGTCGCCAAAGACGGCCAGGATCCAGGGCTCCGTGTCGTTGGGGTCGTAGACGGGACGGGTGGTGAACCCGTAGAGCTCCCAGTCATTGAACGTCACACCCCGCAGCGTGACCGTGTCGGCGGACGTCTCGCTCACCGCGTTCAGCCGCGTGCCGGTGTCCTGGAAGTTGATGTCCAGGAAGGAGCCCATGTTCGGGGCGCGCGGCACCCCCGGGGCCACCGTCCGCCAGGGCGCCAGGTAGGTGCGGGAGTTCGCCCCCTGTGCCGCGACAGTAGATTCGCCAAAGAGACCGATGTTCAGCGGGCCGACGATCACCCGGACCTCTGCGGTGACGGTGCGCCCCGCGGTCGTGGCGCGCCCGCGGGAGGTCACCTGCCAGAAGCCGCTGTCCGTCCCGCCGTAATCCTCCACCCAGACCCAGAACTGGCTGCTGTCGAACGGGATAGGGTCCACGGTAGCGGGGTAAGGCGATGTCCGACACGACGTGGGGGTGGGTCTTTTGAGACAGACGAGGGCATTCTGCGCGCCCGCCTGCGCGACGAAAAAGCTCCGGGAAACCACGCCCTGGATCGTGGCATGCGTGATGTCGGTGTTCATCACGCCGATCATGCCGAAGCCAATGGCGCTGACAACCACGACGACGATCAGCACGGGCACGACGGTCATCCCGTCTTCCTGGCGAACACCGCATGTCCGCATGCCCTTCCCTCCTAATCCTCCTGTGGGACGAACTCGGTGCGGATGTACCGCCGGGCATCGCCGCGGGGCGTTTGCTCCTCCAGGTCGATAGTCACCGCGTCGGGTCGCGTGTCCGCGTTGCGGTTGATCGGTGTAAAGGTAAGGGAGCGCACGTTTCGGGCGAG
>CAYHPT010000061.1:0-6410 GCA_964358435.1 uncultured bacterium
CGCCTCCTCTTCGAGGATCCGACGCGCACCGTCGGCCCGCGCGACTACCTGCCGGGGGATCCGCTGCGGCGGCTGCACTGGAAAGCGACGGCGCGGATGGGCACGCTGCAGTCGCGCCAGTACGAGTCCACGCTGACGCACCGCCTGGTGCTCTTCGTGAACATGGACACGCTGGGCGAGTACGCGGAGTACCGCGGCTTCGTCCGGCCCCTGCTGGAACTCAACATGATGGTGGCGGCCTCGGCCGCGTACTGGGCGCACGAGCACGGTTATCCCGTGGGCCTCTACGCCAACGGCTTCCTGCCCGAGGGGCTGCGCTGGATCGGGATGCCGCCGGCGCACGACCCCGGACACCTCGCGGCCATGCTGGAGGCGCTGGCGAAGGTGTACCCCACGCCGGTGATGCCGATCGGGGACCTGATCCACCTGTCGGCGCGTGAGCTGCCGTGGGGGACGACCGCGGTAGTGGTCACCGCGGTGGTGGATGTCCCGCTGGAAATCGGCGTGCTGCGGCTGCGTAAAGCGGGGCACGGCGTCGTGCTGATCCTGATCGGGGACCGCGTCCGCGCACCTGCGCTGGACGTGCCGGTATTCACGGTGCGAGGGGAGGTGGGCTGGCGTGCGATGGATGAGCTTCGGCTGGCTCCGTCGATGGCTGCCGCTGCTGCTGCCCGCCGCTGAATTCGCCTGGCTGGCGCCCTGGCTGCTTTTCCTCTCGGGCGCGTTCTACCCGGAGGGCGGGCACATCCTGGCCCCGGTTCCCGCGGGCGGTCTTCTCCTGGGCGGGTATCTGCTGGCGTCGGCGCCGGCCGCGAACCGGCCGCTGCGGCGCGTGCGGCTGAGCGTGCTGGCGCTCGCCGTCGCCCTCGGCCTGTGGGCCGTCTGGATCACGCACTATCGCACTCTGCCGTTCTGGCACCCCGCCTGGATCTGGCATCTGCTGCGCGCCGCGCACGACGCCATCCCGGCCATCCCCGCGCCGGTGCTGGGCGCCTTCGCCGCACCGCTGGTGCTGTGGCGCGGGCTGGTGCTCGGCGGGAGAGAGTTCTCACACTTCACCGCGGAACAGGCGTTTCGCCGCGGGGTGGTCTGGTCGGTCCTCTTCGTCTTCCTCTTTGCCCTCTACCGCGACTCGCGGGTGTTTGCCCTGGCGCGGCCCGTCGCCGCGGGGTACGTCCTGACCTTCTTCTTCCTCAGCCTGCTTCTGCTGGCCCTGGCCCGACTGCTGGGGATCTGGGAGGAGGCACAGGGGAAGGATCCCCGATCGCTGGCGTTCAACCGCCCGTGGTTCCTCGTCGCGGTCGGCACAGCGGCGTTCATTGTGCTGGCCGGCGCGGCGTTAGGCGGGTTGGCCGGCGCCGAGGTCTGGCCCTACCTCGTCCCGGTCTTCCGGTTGCTCGCGCCGGTGCTGGAAGCAATCTTTCTCGTGCTCTTCTTCTTCGCCAGCCTGATCGCCCGCCTCATTCTGTTTCTGCTCTCGCGTCTGCCCCGGCGTTGGGTGCCGCCGCGGCCGGTGATGAACGATCCGATCGGCGACGTACTGCGCGCCGTGCGCGACCTGGAGGTATCGCCGCAGGTCGTCTCCGGCGCCCGCTGGGGGATGGTCCTGTTCGTCGTCCTGCTCCTGTCGCTGGCGATCGTGCTGGCCGTGGTGCAGCGGCGGCGCAGGGCGGCGGCGCTCGATGAGGACGACCGGAAGAGTGTGTGGAGTCGGGACAGTCTGGTGAAAGGCCTCCGCCGTTTGTTCGTGCGGCGTCGCCCGCTGCGGGACCTGACGGATGCTCTCACGGGAACGCCGGAGGCGCTGGCCGTCCGCATGCTCTACCGGCGCCTCCTACGAGTTGCGGCCGAGGCGGGACAGCCCCGGCGGAAGGACCAGACTCCGCGCGAGTATGCGCGGCTGGTGGAGTCGCTCGCGGGCAGCGCCGCAGACGACCTGCGCGCCCTCACCGGTGTCTACGAGACGGTGCGCTACGGGGCGCATCGTCCGTCGCGAGATGAGGTGGCGGCGGCACAGGATTGGCTGGAACGGCTGCGCACGGCGCTTCAGCCGCGGACGGCGCGATCAGAATGAGCGAAGCCGCCTGGCGCCGGCGATTCCGCGCCGCGCGCACCACTTTGCCGGGTTGGGCGCGGGACGACGCGGAGCGGCTGCTCTACGCCTCCAACGCCGGTGGAAAGTGGGAGCTCTATGCCTGGGACCGGCGCAGCGAGACGCACCGGCAGGCGACCGACCGCCTCGCGGGGACGGTGCGCGGGCAACTCGATCCGGACGGGCGGCGCATCTTCTGGTTCGATGACGACCGGGGCAGCGAGTTCGGCCGCTGGGCCGTCGAGCCGTTCGCGGGCGGCACGCGCGAGACCCTCGCGCCCGAGATCGGGCCGGCGTACAGCGCCGGGCTGGCGGTCGCGCGGTCCTTTGTCGTGCTGGGCACGTCGACCGAAGCGGGAAACGCGATCCACCTGGTGCGTCACGGCGAACCGCCGGAACCGCTCTACGCCCACCGGGAGAACGCGTGGCTGAGCGGGCTTTCGCGCGACGAGACCCTCATCTGCATCAGCCACTCCGAGCACGGCGACAGCCGGCATCCGGCGCTGCGTGTCGTCGATCTCACGGGGCGCGCCGTCGCCGAACTGTGGGACGGCCCCGGCCGCGGGCTGGGGGCGGCGGGGTGGTCGCGCGTGCCGGGGGATCAGCGGCTGCTCGTGCAGCACGAACGGCAGGACATGCCCCGCCCGCTGATCTGGGACGTCCGGCTCGGTGAGGTGATCGAGGTAGATCTCGATCTCCCAGGCGAGGTCGAGGCGTCGTGGTATCCGGACGGCTCCGCGCTCTTGCTGGAGCGCGACTACCGCGGCCGGAGTGAGCTCTACCGGTACGAACTCGCGAGCGGCGCCCGGGAGCGGATTCCGGCGGACCCGGTGACGATTACGGAGGGGCGCGTCCGGCCGGACGGCGAGATCTGGTACGCGTGGACGCGGTCATCGACGCCGCCGGAGATCCGCGCCGACGGCCGGGTGCTGCTGCGCCCGGCGGGTGATCCGGCGCCGGGCGGGGTGGCGTATTCCGACCACACGGTGGACGGCATCCACGTCTTCCTGGCCGAGCCGCCGGGGCCGCGGCCGCATCCCACGATCTTTGAGATTCACGGCGGCCCGCCGGCGCACGACCGCGACGCCTTTTCGCCGCTGGTGCAGGCCTGGGTGGACCATGGGTGTGCCGTGGTGCTGGTGAATTACCGCGGATCGACCGGCTACGGCAAGGCCTGGCGTGACGCGCTGGAGGGCAATCCCGGCTTCACCGAACTAGAGGACATCGCGAAAGTCCACGACTGGGTGATCCGCTCGGGCATCGCCGATCCCCAGAGGGTGATCCTGGCGGGGCGGTCGTGGGGTGGATACCTCACGCTGCTGGGCCTGAGCCTGCAGCCGGAACGGTGGGCGCTGGGCCTGGCCGGGGTGCCGGTGGCCGACTACCTCGCCGCGTACGAGGACGAGATGGAACCGTTGAAGGCCTTCGACCGCTCGCTCTTCGGCGGCTCGCCCGAGGAGATCCCGGAGGTCTACCGGGCGCGGTCGCCCATCACCTATGTCGAGCGTGTGGGCGTGCCGATGCTTATCATTGCCGGCGAGCACGACCCGCGCTGCCCGATCCGCCAGATCGAGAACTACGTCGCCCGGCTGCTCGAACTGGGGAAACCGCACGAGGTGTACCGCTACGACGCCGGGCACGGCTCCCTGGTGATCGACGAGGCCGTCCGCCAGGTGGAGATGCAGGTCGCGTTCGCCGCGCGGCACCTGGGGACACGTCCGCCGCAGTAGAAACCTTTAAGGAGAGAGATGCCGACAATCGAATTCCTGGTGATTGCGAATCACGCCGAGGCGCGGGAGGGCCTCCTCTACCTCTCCGGCGCCTGCTGGACGGATGTGTGGAGGACCATTGCGCCGGGGGCGGTGCCGCCGATCACGCACTTCGGTGTAGGAGTCGCGGTGGTGGTACCCTGGGGGGAGACCAATCGCCGCCACCATCTCACCGTCCGGATCGAAGACGAGGACGGGAAGGAGATCACCCGGGTGGAGGGCGACCTGGAATTGGGCCGGCCGGTGGGGATTCCGCCGGGATCGGATCAGCGGGCGGTCGTGGCCATGAACGCGGATTTGGTTTTCCCAGGCCCCGCTGGGTATCGCCTCGTGGCGGAGATCGGCGAGGAGCGGCGCACCGTCGCCTTCCGCGTGCATGATGGCCCGCAGCCGAGGGCGTAACGGGCTGTCTGGTTCCTGGCTTGACACGCATGCTATAATCCGTTCACAACTTCAGACGGACGGCCGATGACCGGGAAGAGTACCGGCCGGTGAGGGTGCCCGCGAGGGCCACCTAAGGGCGCGCCAGGCGCCGGAGGGTGCGAGCGAGCCGCGCAGCGGTGGGAGCGCGGTACCTGAACCGACGGGAATGGGCCCGGGAGGCGTCGGGTGTTGAGAGCCGGGTCATTGACCCGGAAGCCAGGTGGTACCGCGGGAGGTATGCGCTCTCGTCCTCGGGACGGGAGCCTTTTTGTTTTCCGAGGTGAGGATGCCGTGATCGTAGTCATGGAACCGGGCGCCACGCAAGCCCAACTGGAGGCCGTCGTGCAGAAGATCCGTGACGCGGGGCTGAACACGCACCTCTCCGTGGGGACGGAGCGCACCCTCATCGGCGTCGTCGGCGACAGCCATACCAAGGAACTGCTGCGCGATACCCTGGAGGCCTCACCGGGCGTGGAGAAGGTCGTGCGCATCCTCCAGCCGTTCAAGCTGGTCAGCCGGGAGTTCCGGCCTGCCGGCACCGTGGTCCGCGTGGGTGGGGCGGCGTTCGGCGACACCGCGGTGGCGGTGGTGGCGGGCCCCTGCTCCGTGGAAAGCCGGGAGCAGATTCTGCAGACCGCCGAGGCGGTGAAGGCCGCCGGGGCGACACTGCTGCGCGGTGGGGCGTTCAAGCCGCGCACCTCTCCCTACTCCTTCCAGGGCCTCGAGGAGGAGGGTCTGAAACTGCTGGTCGAGGCGCGGCAGCGGACGGGGTTGCCGGTCGTCACCGAGGCGATGGACGCGCACCAACTGCGGCTGGTCGCCGAGTACGCGGACATGGTCCAGATCGGGGCGCGCAACATGCAGAACTACCCGCTGCTGCGGGAAGCCGGCCGGTCGGGGACGCCGGTCCTGCTGAAGCGCGGCGTCGGCGCCACCATCGAAGAACTGCTGCTGGCCGCCGAGTACGTGATGAGCGAGGGCAACTACGAGGTCGTCCTCTGCGAGCGGGGCATCCGCGGCTTCGGCAACTACACGCGGTACACGCTGGACCTCACGGCCGTGCCGGTGCTGAAGCATCTGACGCACCTGCCGGTGATCGTCGATCCCAGCCACGCCACCGGGAAGTGGCGCTACGTCGAGGCGATGGCGCTGGCGGCGGTAGCCGGCGGCGCGGACGGGCTGCTCGTGGAGGTGCACCCCGACCCCGAGCGGGCGCTGAGCGACGGGCCGCAGTCGCTCAACCTGGAGAACTTCAACCGGATGATGACGCGTCTGCGCGCGGTGGCGCAAGCGGTGGGGAGGGCGTTGTGACAGTGCCGGCCGCACGACGGATCGCGATTGTGGGGTTGGGGTTGATCGGCGGGTCGCTGGGGATGCGCATCCGCGAGTTGGGGCTGGCGCGCGTGATCGGGATCGACAACGACGGCGCGGTGACCAAGCGAGCGGAGGAGCGCGGCGCCGCCGACGAGACACACCGGGAAGTGGAGCGCGTCCGGGACGCCGACGTGATCATCATCGCGGTGCCCCCGGAGCAGACTGTGCACGTCGCCCGCGAGGCGGCGGGGTTTGCGGCGGCGGGCGCGGTCCTGACCGACGTCACCAGCGTGAAGGCGCCCGTTGTGGCGCAACTGGCAGGATTGGAGCGGGTGCGCTACGTGGGCGGTCACCCCATGTTCGGGACGGAGGCCCGGGGCATCGACGCCGCGGGCGCGGACCTGCCGGCGGGCCATCCCTACATCTTCACGCCCGTGGCCTCCACATCCAACGACGCCGTGAACGCGATGGTGCGGCTGGCGCAGGACCTGGGGATGCGGCCGGTGCTGCTTACGCCCGACGAGCATGACCGGATGGTGGCGGAGGTGAGCCACCTCCCCTACCTCCTGGCCCTGCTGCTGAGTTACAGCACCGACCCCCAGGCGCGGGACGTCGCCGGGCCGGCCTTCCGCGACGCGACGCGCGTGGCGGCGACCCCGCCTGACCTCATGCTGGAGATCCTGCGGCTGAACCGCGTGCACGTCCTGGCGGCGGTGGATCACTTCAGTCGGGGTCTGGCGCAGATGCGCGAGGCACTGGCGCGCGGGCAGATCCAGCAGGCGGTGCATTTCCGATGAGGCGCGTGCTGGAGA
>CAYHPT010000062.1:0-6409 GCA_964358435.1 uncultured bacterium
AGCGCCGCTTCCACCGCGGGGCGGAAGCGCGGCTGCACTTCGATGAGATCGACGAGCGCGCCGAGGATGCTGCCGAAACGCCCCGGGTCGGCCTGCTTGGCCAGCAGGAGCGTCCGTGCCCCTTCCTCGTAGCCGAGCAACTGCGCCCCGGCCTCCTCCAGCGCCTCCAGCCGCGATTCCAGGCGGTGATGCTGTGCGTCCGCAGCCCGCACCTCGTCGTCGACCGCGTCCCGCTCCGCCTCCAGCCGGCGCAGCCTCTCCGTCAGCGCCTCCTGGCGCTGCCGCTGCCGATCGAGGCCGGCCTGGGCTTCCGCCACCCGCTCGCGCAGGCGCGCCTCCTCCGCCGCGGCCGCCGCCAGTTGCTCCTCCAACCGGCGCCGGCGGTCGACCAGCGCCGTCTGCTGACGCTCCAGCAGTTGCCGCCGCGCCTCCAGCGCCGCCATCTGACCGCCGACGTTCTGACGTTCGGTCAGCAGTTCGGCCCGCCGGGCTTCGAGCGTCTCCAGTTCTGCCTTCTGCGATTGAGACGACTCCTCGTCTTCGCGCAGCGCACCCAGGTGCACGTCCAGTTCCTGCTGCAGCGCGCGGGTGTCCCGTTCCAGACGCTCCCGCTCCGCCTGCAGAGCGGCCAGGTCCGCGTCGATTCGCTCCAGTTCGGCGGTGAGGCGCGCAGCTTCCGTGCCCAGCCGCTCCTCCTCGCGGCGCGCCGCGGCGAGATGGCTCTCCGCCCGCTCCACGGCACTCTCCGCGGCCGCCTGCGTGCGCACCATCTCCAGCAGCCGGCGCTGCCGCGCCTCCCACTCCCGGCTCAATTCCTCGCGAGTGTGCTGGTGCGCGGCGGCCTCCCGGCGCGCCTCCTCCGCGCGCTGCTGCAGTTCGGCGAGGCGCGTCCGCCCGCTCTCCACCTGCGCGGCGTGGCGCTGCAGCCCCTGCCGCAGCCGGCGCGCCTCATCGGTGACCAGCGCCGTCTCGATCGTGTGGATCTCCTCCGTGTAGGCGCGGTGCTGCCGCGCGGCTTCGGCCTGCTCGGCCAGACGCGCGTACTGCGCCTGGAGTTCGGCCAGGAGATCCCCGATCCGCTGCAGGTGCGCGGCGGTGTGCTCCAGGCGGCGCAGGCTCTCCTGGCGGCGGCGCTTGTAGCGGGCCAGCCCGGCGGCCTCTTCCAGCAGGAGGCGCCGCTCTTGCGGGGAGGCGTTGAGGACCGTGTCCACCTCCCCCTGGCCGATCAGCGCGTAGGTGCGCCCGCCCAGGCCCGTACCGAGGAAGAGCATCTGGATGTCGCGCAGCCGGCAGGGCACGCCGTTCAGGAAGAACTCTCCCTCCCCGCCCCGCGTGGCCCGCCGCGCGACCGAGATCTCGGAGAACTCCAGCGGGAACTGCCCTTCGGCGTTGTCCAGGATCAGCGTGACCTGCGCCAGCCCGTGGGCCCGGCGCTTGGCGCTGCCGGCGAAGATGAAGTCCTCCGTCCGGGTGCCGCGCAGCGCGTGGGCGCTCTGCTCACCCAGGACCCAGCGGACGGCTTCACAGAGGTTGCTCTTGCCGCTGCCGTTGGGACCGACGATGGCGGTGACGCCGGGGTGGAATTCTAGCTCGGTGCGGTCGGCGAAGGTCTTAAAGCCGGCCAGCTCCAGCCGCTTCAGGTGCACTGCGTTCCCTCCTCCGATGCCCTCCCGCGGCCGCGGCGGCGGTGCGGCGAGAGGTCCCCAGGTGCGACTCAGGTCCGTTGGGGCGTTGCGTCTGCCTGTTCGAGTACCGACTGGTAGAACGCGGCCAGCCGCCGGGCAAGCATGGGGACGGCGTATCCGGCGGCAATCTCGCGGGCGCGGCGGCTCATCGCGGCCCGGCGCGCGGGCTCGGCCAGCAGCCGCCGCACGGCCGCCGCCAGCGCCTCCGGTGCCGGCTCGACGAGCGCACCAGCCTCGCCGTCGCGCACGACCTCAGCGGCGCCCGCCCGCGCCACCGCCACCACCGGCAGCCCCGCCGCCATTGCCTCGACCAGGACGACCCCCTGCGTCTCCGTCTGCGAGGCGAAGACGAAAAGGTCGCTTCCGACCATCGCCGCCAGCGCGGCGTCGTGGGGCAGAGCGCCGGCGAAGCGGACCCGCCCGGTGATCCCCAGGTCGCCAGCCAGGCGCTGGAGCTCCCCGGCGGAGGGCCCGTCCCCAACAATGAGCAGATACGCCTCGACGGCCGCCACCACCTGCTGAAACGCCCGCAGCACCAGGTCGATGCTCTTCTCCGGAGCGAGGCGGCTGACCGTGACCAGCAGGGACGTCCCCGGGGGGATGTCGTAGCGGGCCCGCACCGCCTGCCCGCCGAGCCGGGCGAACTGCTCGAGATCGACGCCGCCGGTCGGCAGCACCTCGATGCGCGCGGTCACGCCCTGTGCGCGCAGCCGCGCCCGGATCACCCCCGACGGGGCGATCACCAGGTCACAGCGGTTGGCGAAGGCCCGCACCCAGCGCCGGGCGATCGGCCGCGTCACCGCCGCGGGCACCCAGGGCACGTAGTGGACGTACTCGTCATAGAGGGTGTGATGCGTAAAGGCCAGCGGGCGGCGGAAGTGGCGCGCCAGCACCAGGCCGAGACGCCCGGTGAGGAACGGGCCGTGGGTATGCACGACGTCGACCCGTCCCAGGCGGGGATCGCCGAGCAGGCGCGCCGACAGCGGCACGACCATCTTGAACTCCGGCGTCCCCGGGGCGGAGATCGACGGCAGGCGGATGACATCGGGATCGTCGTCGCGGTAGTCGGGATAACGCGGCGCGACGACGACAACGCGGTGGCCGTCCGCGCGCAGGGCCCGCGTGAACGCCGCGACCGAGGTCACCACCCCGCTGATGCGGGGAAGGTAGGACTCGGAGAGCATGACGACCGCAAGCGGTTTCACGAGTGGCGCGCCGCCGTGCGGCGGGTGGCGCGGCTCCGACCTGCCGGGCGGCGCGCTGGACGGGGACGGTCCCCGCGCCGGGTGCCCGCCCGCGTGTCCTCCACGAATGCCAGGAGTTCGGAGAGGTGGAAGCGGCGCTGGCCGCCAGGGCTGCGGAAGGAGGGCAGCCGGCCGGAGTCCGTATAGCGGCGCAACGTGCTCTTGCTAATGTTCAGCAGCAGGGCCGCCTCGTGCAGGGTGACCTCGGGATCGAGCAGGCGGTGCAGGACCTGCTGCCGGCTGCGCTCCAGGCGGGGGCGACCCGGCGAGTGTGGCGGGGCAGGGCGCATTTTCGACGGCTGGTCGCGACGGGACACGCCATCTTTCGCTGCGACGGGCCCCTCGCGCGCCGGCAGAGGAGCATCCGATCGATGCGGAGGCGCGACCGGGACCTCGGCCCGGCCCAAAGGAGCCCGGCCCAAGTAGAGCCGTTCCACGAGACGGGCCTGCTGGTCGAGGTAGCGGTACCACTCCCGGAGCGTGCGCATCCGGTCCGTCATCGGGGCTGCAGCACCTGCGTCCTCAAGACCGCGCTCCGCTCCACCACCCCGGCCACGACCTGGCTGTGGTCCTCTTCCAGGCGGCGCCGGGCATGGTGCACCGCCGCCCGATCCGCCTCCGGGAGCGCGGCGACCTCCTCTTCATCAATCCAGACGGTCTGGCCGTCCGGGAGCACCAGCAGGTCCAGTCCGAGATCGGTCCACTCCACGCGGTCTTCGTAGAGCGCGGTGTCCCGCGCGGCGTTGAAGTAGAACCCGGCGGTCGTGCCGTCGGGACGGATCCAGTGGTAGACATTGTAGGGGCGGGTGGTCCAGTAATAGGCGATGGTCTCGTCACCCGGCTCCAGCCGGACGCCGCCGAGGGTCCGGGGCGAGGTGAGACCGTAGTGGAGGACGACCACCTCCTCGTTCCGCGCGAGCAGGCCGCAGGGGAAGACCTCCCGCCGGCCGTCGGGCCGCCGCTTCACTTCCTGAAAGGAAGGAAGAGGGCGCACAGGGTAATAGTACTGCGATTCCCGGGAGATGTCCCACAGCCGACGCTTCGCGGCATCTGGCGCTGGTACTGGGCGCGGCGCATCACGCCACGACGGTGACGACCCCCTGGATCCGTGGGAGTCTCGCGGCCAGCAACCGCCAACCATCGCCCTCGCTGGCGCTGGCGTAGAGCTCCCCGGTACTGGTGCCGAAGTAGACGCCGGCCGGCTTCAGGCTGTCGACATCCATGGCGTGGCGCAACACGACGCAGTGCACGTCGCCGGGCAGCCCCTCCCGCAGCCCTTCCCACGAGCGGCCGCCGCTGCGGCTGCGGTAGACCTCCAACTGCCCCATGATGCAGCTGTTGTGCTTCTTGCACTTCGTCCCCTGATAGGCGGGAACGACGTAGACGGTGTTCTTGTCCTTCGGGTGCACCGCCAGGGGAAAGCCGTGCCGGTCGGGCAGTCCCGCGGAGATGTCCTGCCAGGTCTCCCCGTGGTCGTCGCTGCGATAGACCCCGCAGTGCATCTGCCGGTACAGCACCTGCGGGTTACCCGCCGCGATGCCCAGCCGGTGGTTGCAGGTGTGGACGGTGTTCAGATGCTGCTCCGGGTTGCTCGGCCGGCCGGGTTTGCCCAACTCCGATGCCGCCGCCAGCGGGCAGGATTCGTAAATGCCGCGGCGGATCATCGCCCAGGTCTCCCCGCCGTCGTCGCTGCGCACCGCGCCGTGGTCGGTGCTGCTCACCACGTAGATCCGCTTCGGCTGTCTGGGATCGATGTGGATGCCGTGCAGGCAGTTGCCGACGGTCCCGAAGCCCCAGTCCCCGTAGCGGTTCTCCTTGCCCGGCGCCTCGAGGTAGCCCGCGACAACCGACCAGGTGCGTCCGCGGTCGGTGCTGCGGAAGAGATAGCTGAAATGGGTCCCGGCCCACAGCTCGTCGGGATCCTTCGGGTTGACGACAACCGTCCACACCTTGCGGATGGCCAGCTCCGTGTTGAGCGGCGTCCAGGTCCGCCCCAGCGTCTTGCTCGCGTAGACGCCGTCGTCGTGGGTGGCGGCGTAGAGGGTCTTCGTTTTTGCGTCCCAGGCGAAGTGGTTCACGCCCATCCCCCGCAGGTACGGCCCGCGGCGCCGCCAGCGCCTCCGCTTCCCGTCGCTCTCGGCGACATAGAGGCCGTCGGTCGTCCCCGCAAAGACCATCACCCTCGGCATCCCGCACCTCCTCGCATGTTCGCCTACAACCGTTCGGTCTACGGCGCAGCCGCCCCTCCGTGCTCAGCGGGGCCGGCTTACCTCCGGTAGGCCGCCAGGATTTGTTCGATCGACCGCGTGTGCTCACGGCAGTGCTCGATGCACCGGCGGAGCATCTTCCGCGCGGTCCAGCGCTCGCCGGACGGACTAGTGAACCACGTGGGGAGGACGACCCGCGCCCGCTGCTCCGGGGCGAGGCTGCGGGCCCAGCGCTGGAAGGCCGGCCAGACGATACGTACCCGCTCCACCATGTCCTCGGTGGCGTCGCACCGTGCGTACGCGTCTCGGATGATGTCGGGGAAGCCAGCGACCTGTGGATCGTCGATGATGCGGGTCATGTACCAGTGTTCCGCGCCGGCGATGTGCCGGAGAACGCGCCGGATCGGCCGGGTGCGTTCGTCGCGCACCCAGTCCAGCGCCGCATCGTCCACGGGCTCGCCCAGGGCCAGGAGATCCGCGTCCGCGTAGCCGGCGATGCGCAGGTAGCGCTCCACCTGCTCAGAGGTCGGCGGCACCGTGTCCGGCGTGTAGAATCCCACGTCGTCGCCAGACTCGAAGTCGCCCACCACGGCGACCTCCTCCGCCAGGTCATAGGGCAGCGGCCCGGCGGGCGCCGCCTCACCGTGCGCCCGCAGCCAGGCCACGTGCGCCTCCAGATGGCCGGGCAGGTCGCGCGCCATGGCGTCGCGCGACGGGAAACGCACGCCCAGGCCCGGCGGCTCAAGCAGGTGGGCCATCACCCGGCCGGAGGCGGCGACGTCGAGGTAGATCTGCAGCGTCACAAGGTCACCTTGCGGACGGGCCGCGGAGTAGCGTACGCTGGGCGCGGCAGTCACTCCTTCCCGGCACGGCCTGACCTGGAGCCATCGATGACCCATCTGCGCTGGGGGATTCTGTCCACCGCCCGGATCGGCGTCCGCCGGGTGATCCCGGCGATCCAACGATCGCAGACCGGCGTGGTCGCCGCCCTCGCCAGCCGCGATGGGGTCCGTGCCGCCGAGGTCGCCTCCCGATTCGGCATCCCCCGGGCATACGGCACCTATGAGGCTCTGCTGGCCGACCCTGAGGTCGACGCGATCTACAACCCCCTGCCGAACAGCCTGCACGCGGAGTGGTCGATCCGCGCGGCGCGAGCGGGAAAGCACGTGCTCTGCGAGAAACCGCTGGCGCGCGATGCGGACGAAGCCCGGAGCATCGTCGGGGCCGCGGCGGGGGCCAGGGTGCGGGTGGACGTAGCGGTGATGTAACGGTT
>CAYHPT010000063.1:0-6365 GCA_964358435.1 uncultured bacterium
GGTTCCCGGGGAGGGCCCGGGCGGCGCGGCGGCCCGAACGCTAGACCTGGCGCGCCGCGGCGGCCTATAATGAGACGTCTCCGCGGCCCCATCGTCTAGTGGACCAGGACGCGGCCCTCTCAAGGCCGAAACGGGGGTTCGAATCCCCCTGGGGCCACCAGCCCGGAGCGACTCCTCAGAGAGCAGCAAGCATCTTGATGGCGCGCACACGCGCGACGCGTCTCTCAGCGCATCCCGCGCCGGCCCGCCGGCGCCCGGTCAAACGGTGCGTCTGGGCGGAGGGCGGCGCGCTGCTGCGCGCCTACCACGACCGGGAGTGGGGCGTCCCCGTGCACAACGACCGCCGGCTCTTCGAGTTCCTCATCCTGGAAGGGATGCAGGCGGGGTTGAGCTGGGTGACGATCCTGCGCAAACGGCCCCAGTTCCGCAAAGCCTTCAACCGCTTCGATCCCGCCAGGGTCGCCCGCTACACTACACGCCACGTGCGGCGGCTGCTGCGCGATCCGGGAATCGTCCGTAATAGGTTGAAGATCACCGCGGCGATCAACAACGCCGGCCGCTTCCGCGAGATCCAGCGCGAGTTCGGCTCCTTCGACCGCTACGTCTGGCGGTTCGTCGGCGGGAAACCGATCCGGCACCGCTTCCGCACGTTGCGGGAGATCCCCGCGCAGACCAGAGAAGCGGAGACCTTGAGCAAGGACCTCCGCCGCCGGGGGTTTTCCTTCGTCGGGCCGACGATCTGCTACGCTTTCATGCAGGCCGTGGGCATGGTCAACGACCACACCACCGACTGTTACCGCTACGGTCAACTGTAATGCGCCGCATCCGGATCCGCGCGGGACAGGTCCAGGCGGAGGCCGATCTGGCCACGACGCCAACGGCGGATGCCCTCTGGCAGGCGCTGCCCATCCGGGGGCGGGCCAACCGCTGGGGCGACGAGATCTACTTTGAGATCCCCGTGGTGTGTCCGGTGGAACCGGACGCGCGCGAGGTGGTGCAGTCCGGTGCGATCGCCTACTGGCCGCCGGGTGCGGCCTTCTGTATCTTCTTCGGTCCGACGCCGGCCAGCCGGGGCGCGGAGATCCGCGCCGCCAGCCCGGTCAATGTGCTTGGGCGGGTGCGCGGCGACCCGGCGGTGTTCACGCGCGTGCGCGGCGGCACCACGGTGACCCTTGAACGAAGCGAGTGACGCCGCCGGGGCTTTCCGGCGCGGGCCCGAGAACGGTTCAGGAGGGGACGATGCTCACTGACGTCAAGCTGGCGTTCATCGGCGCCGGCGTCATGGGGGAGGCGATGGTCCGGGGGCTGCTGACCCAACAGCTGGTCGCGCCCGACGCCATCACCGCCAGCCACCCCCGGCAGACCCGACTCGAGGAACTCGCCGCGCTCTTTGCGATTCGTCCGACCACCGACAACCGCGCCGCCGCGGTCGGAGCGGACATCGTGGTCCTGTGCATCAAGCCGCAGGTCCTCCCCGAAGTGCTGCGCGAGATGCGCGGCGCCATCCCGGAGCAGGCCTTCGTCCTCTCCATCGTGGCCGGCGCGCGTATCCGCACCATTGCCGAGGGCCTCGACCACCCCGGGGTCGTCCGCTGCATGCCCAACACGCCGGCGCAGGTGGGCGAGGGGATGACCGTCTGGACGGCGACCCCCGAGGTCTCGCCGCGGCAGCGCGCCCAGGCCCAGGCGATCCTGCGCGCGCTCGGTAAGGATCTGGCCGTGGCGGACGAGGCGTTCCTGGATATGGCCACCGCGATCAGCGGCACCGGGCCGACCTATGTTTTTCTGATGATGGAGGCGCTCATCGACGCGGCGGTGCACCTGGGCTTCTCCCGCGCCGACGCGCGGCAGTTGGTCGTGCAGACCATCCACGGCGCCGCGACCTTCGCGGAGCAATCCCGGCTGCACCCGGCAGAGCTGCGCAACATGGTCACCTCACCCGGCGGCACCAGCGCCGCCGCCCTCTACCAGCTGGAAAAGGGCGGGCTGCGCACGGTCCTCTCCAAGGCCGTCTGGGCCGCCTATCAACGGTCGGTCGCGCTGGGACAGGTGGGCGAAGCGGCATCGCCCGTCGAGATGCACCTGCCGGGGGAGGACACCCAGAGCACGTAGACGAAACACGAGGGTTATTCCACCGCGCGACCCTGGCCGGGCCTGATGAAGCGCATGATGAGCAACTTCCTGTCAGCCGTGTCCCGGGTGGAGGTGTGGGCAGGTCGAAGCCCCGGCGCAGTCGCGCGCCCGCCGGACGTCACCGGCAATGCCGGTCGGCCGTCCCCCGCTGTCACCCGCCTGCGACGCTCTCCTCAGGCCTGGGACCGCCTGAAGAAGAACAAGGTGGCGCTGGCCGGGATGGCCGTGGTCGTCGTCGTGGCGCTGGTGGCCGTCCTGGCCCCCTGGCTCGCGCCGTACAATCCGGCCGAGCAGTTCGCCGAGGGCCTGAGTCCCGCAGGCGAGCCGCTCCCGCCGACCGCGCGCTTCTGGCTGGGGACCGATCTGCTGGGCCGGGACCTGCTCTCCCGTCTGATCTACGGCGCGCGCGTGTCGCTGCTCATCGGCGTCGTCGCCAACGGCGTCGCCCTGGCGATCGGCACGGTGCTGGGCGGGCTGGCCGGGTACTTCCAGGGCTGGATCGGCCCGGTCTTCATGCGCTTTACCGACATGATGATGGCCTTTCCGGCGCTCCTGCTGGCCATCGCCCTCTCCGCCATCCTCCGGCCGAGTCTGTGGATCGTCGCGCTGGTCATCGCGCTGGTGAACTGGGTCTGGATCGCGCGCGTCGTCCACGCGCAGATGCTGGCGCTCTCTGCGCGGGAGTTCGTCGAGGCGGCCCGCGCGCTCGGCGTGGGCACGGGGCGCATTCTCCGCCGGCACCTCTTCCCCCACCTCCTGCCCACACTGCTCGTCTGGGGGACGCTGGGCGTCTCGACGACCGTGCTCTTTGAGGCAGCCCTCTCCTTCCTCGGTGTGGGGGTCCGGCCGCCCACCCCGTCGTGGGGCGGGATTATCAACGAGAGCCAGTCCTACTTCCTCTCCGCGCCCTGGCTGGTGGCCTTCTCCGGCGCGGCGATCCTCCTCACTTCGCTCGCCTTCAACCTGGTCGGCGACGGGCTGCGCGACGCGCTCGATCCCCAGATGCGGGGCCGCTGATGGCGCACTACCTCTTTGTCCGCCTGGGGCAGGCCCTGCTGGTGCTGCTGGGGATCATCGTCCTGACGTTTCTGCTCACCTACATCGTCCCCGCCGATCCCGCCCGCATGATCGCCGGGCAGAGCGCCACCGCCGAGACCGTGGCGCGCATCCGGCACGAACTCGGCCTGGACCAACCCCTGCCCGTGCAGTTCGGGCGTTACCTCAACCACATCGTCCGCGGCGACCTGGGCCGTTCCTACGCCCAGAAGGTGGACGTGGGCGAGCTGCTGCGCTCCCGCCTGCCGGCCACGGTGAAGTTAATGGTCGCCGGCATCCTCTTCGAGTTGCTGATCGGGCTGCCCGCCGGGGTGATGGCGGCGCTCCGCCGCAACACCTTCCTCGACCAGGCCGTGATGGTCGGCGCCTTCCTCGGCGTCTCCGCGCCGCAGTTTGCCGTCGGCCTGATGCTGCTCTACCTGGTCGCCTTCAAACTGCAGATCCTCCCCCTGGGCGGCTACGGGAGCGTGGCCCATCTTATCCTGCCGGCCCTGACGCTGGGCATCGCCGGCGGCGGGTGGTACGCGCGGGTGATGCGCTCCTCCGTGGTGGAGGTGCTGACGCAGGATTACGTGCGCACGGCGCGGGCCAAAGGGTTGCCCCCCTCGGGGGTCGTATTGAAGCACGTATTACGGAACGCCGCCCTGCCCGTCGTGACCATGGTCGGGCTGGACTTCGGGACCTTCATGGGCGGGGTGGTCGTGGTGGAGTCGGTGTTCGGCTGGCCGGGGATCGGGCAACTCGCCTGGCAGGCCATCCAGATCGTCGACATCCCGGTGATCATGGGCGTGGTGATCACGTCCGCCCTGGCGATCGTGACCGGTAACCTGCTGGCGGACCTGGTGTACCCGCTGCTCGATCCCAAGATTCGCTATCAATAGCAGGCAGCGGGCAACGACAATGATCGGCCGGACCGCCGCCCGGCGGCCGGCGAGGAGGGGAGGGAACATGATGCGGTGGGTAGTCTGTGCGCTGGTCGTCCTGTCCCTGATACTTCCCCCGGCGGCTCTCGGCCAGGGGAGCAAGAGCGCGGTGGTCATCACCTTCAAGGATGACATCAGTACGCTCGACCCGGCGATCGGCTACGATTGGCAGAACTGGTCGATCATCAAATCGCTCTTCGACGGCCTGATGGATTACGCGCCGGGGACGACGAACCTGGTGCCGCATCTCGCCGCGTCGTTCTCTGTGTCCAGCGACGGCCGGACCTACACCTTCAAGCTGCGCCAGGGGGTGAAGTTCACGAATGGGCGCGAGGTCGTAGCCGCGGACGTCAAGTATTCCCTGGAGCGGACGCTCCACCCGAAGACGCAGAGTCCGGGCGCGGGATTCTTCGGGGGCATTAAGGGGGCGAAGGCCTTCCAGGACGGGAAGGCCAAGGACGTCAGCGGGATCAAAGTCGTCGATCCGTCGACGGTGCAGATCACCCTCGACGAAGCCAACGCCGCATTCCTGCACACCATGGCGATCAACTTCTCGCACGTGGTGCCCAAAGAAGAAGTGGAGAAGGCCGGTGCCGACTTCGGGCACAAGCCGGTGGGCACCGGCGCGTTCCGGCTGAAGGAGTGGGTGCTGGGGCAGCGCGTCGTCCTGGAGCGCAACCCCGCCTACTTCCTGAAGGATCGGCCGCGCGCCGCCGAGATTGTCATCCAGGTGGGCGTCGACCCCAGCGTGGCGCTGCTGCGCTTCCAGCGGGGCGAGGTGGACATCCTGGGCGACGGCATCCCGCCGGCCCGTTTCGTTCAGGTGATGAACGATCCGAACCTGAAGGCTCTAGTGGTGATTGGCGAGCAGTTGCAGACCGGCTACGTGACCATCAACACGCAGGTGAAGCCCTTCACGGACGTGCGGGTGCGCCGCGCGCTGAACAGGGCCATCGACAAAGCCAAGATCGTGCGCCTCATCAACAACCGCGCCGCGCCCGCCAGCCAGGTGCTACCGCCGCTCATGCCGGGATACGACAAGGCCTACAAAGGCTACGCGTATGACCCCGCCGCGGCGCGGAAGCTGTTGGCGGAGGCCGGGTACCCCAACGGCTTCTCCACCGTGCTGTACGCCAACAACACCGACCCGAACCCGCGCATCGCCCAGGCCATTCAGGCGGACTTGGCGAAGATCGGTGTCCGGGCCGAACTGAAGACCCTGGCCCAGAGCACCGTCATCGAGGCGGGGGGCACGAAGGGCAAGGCGCCGTTGATCTGGTCGGGCGGCATGGCCTGGATCGCCGACTACCCTGATCCGAACAACTTCTACTGGCCGATTCTCTCCTGTGCCGCGCGCGGACCCGGGAGTTGAACTGGGCGTGGTACTGCAACGAGCGCGCGGAGAAGATGGCGCAGGCGGCGGACGCGCTGGTCCGGCCGGAGCAGGCCAAGACCCGGGCGGAGCGCTACCAGGCGATGTACCGCCTGGTCATGGCGGACGCGCCGTGGATCCCGATCTTCAACGAGCGGCGGTACACGATGCGCTCGGCGCGCCTGAGCGGTTCGGTGGCCATCTTCGTCGATCCCATTCACATCCCCGTGCACTATGACGAGGTGGGGGTGAAGTAATGCCGGTCCGGACTATCCACCGGACCCAGCACCACTTCGGCTGGGATCATTCCTTCCAGCCGGTGCTGACGGTGGCGCCCGGCGACGAGGTGGAGTTCGAGATCGTCGACGCCTCCGGCGGCCAGCTGGATCCCTCATCCACGCCCGAGGATGTGGGGCGGCTCGACTTCGCGAAGGTCAACCCGGTGACGGGCCCCGTCTTCGTGGACGGGGCCCAACCGGGGGACGCGCTGGTGGTGGACATTCTCGCCTTCGCTCCCAGTGGCTGGGGGTGGACCGCCATCGTCCCCGGCTTCGGCCTGCTAGCGGAGGACTTTCCCCGCCCGGCCCTGCACATCACGCACTACGATCAGGAGGGCGTGGCCTGGACGCCGGAGATCCGTCTGCCCTTCCGTCCCTTCCCGGGGACGATCGGGGTGGCGCCGCGCGAGCCGGGGCTGCACTCGATCGTCCCGCCGCGCGAGGTCGGCGGCAACATGGACATCCGCGACCTGTCTCCGGGGGCGCGGCTATGGCTGCCGGTGGCCGTGCCAGGGGCGCACTTCTCCGTCGGCGACACGCACGCGGCGCAGGGCGATGGGGAGGTCTGCGGCACGGCGGTGGAATCCCCGATGTCGGTCCGCC